>MSHH01000055.1:17685-28061 GCA_001941075.1 Oscillospiraceae bacterium Zagget6
CGGACGGCCTCCAGCTGGGTGGCGGAGTCGTTGTCGCAGTCCACGAAGACCAGCTCATAGCCGTTCTCTTCGGTGAACACGTCCTGGCAGGACTGGGTGGAGGCGGTACGCCAGTCGGACTCATGGCCCACCTGAGCGAAGCCCACGGTGATCAGAGAACCGTCAGAGGCGGTGCTGTCCTCCGCGATGGAAGCCTCGGCGTCCTCGACGGAGTCAGCGGTGGAGACATCGCCAGTGGTGTCCTCAGTGGTGGTGTCGCTGGAGCTGCTGCCGCCGCAGGCGACCAGAGACAGCGCCATGCACAGAGCCAGCACGAGAGCGAAAAATTTTTTCATGTTCATACATCCTTTCTGTAAGTGGCTTGCCCCCGCAAAAACGCAGGGACTCTACTTCCTTAAATACTTTATCAAATTTGAACAAAAAAATCAACACTTGCCAGCAAACTTTTTATATTTTTATCTGTTGTCACAAGACAAATCTTTGATTAATCCCCGAAACAAAAACAATTCCCGCTAAAATCTTGCGTTATTTTCCGATTATGTTTGTTATTTTATGAATCTACGTCCGTTTTCTCCTTCCTGCAACAGAAAAAGCGCATGATTTTTGCCCATTCTTTTGCTTGCTAAATATAAAAAAGTGCTTTCTGAAACAGCCATAAAGTTTGTTATTTTATGATTTTGTTTTCATTTTTCACTTCTCACAGTGGCCTGCATGAAACAGCCTGTTCACTTCTCGCCGCACTGTGGCAGCGCCACCCCACGGCCCCTTCCTGTGTCTGGAAATCCACCGGGGCAGGCGGCGGGCGCTGTCCTGACTGACAGCTGGGCGAAGCCCCTTGTTTGTCCGGTGATTTTGGCGGGGCGGCTGAAAACGAGGCCGATGTCCACTCTTTTTCGGGCAAGCAGGTTGTGACGGCTTTTCCAAGGTTGGGCGGCGTATACTGTTGTCCACGGGAAAGGAGATGAGCCATTGGTCATCTATCTGGACAGTCTGTTTCTGCTGAACCTGGGGCTGGATGAGCTGCTGCTTTTCACGGCGGCGAAGCTGGGAGGCGTGCGCCGCCGCCACGGGCGGATTTTCCTGGCCGCAGTGCTGGGCGCGCTCTACGCCGCTATCCTATTCTGCCAGGGGCAGTCCTATGCCGCCCACCCGCTGGTGCGGGCAGCGGTGGCGGTGGGTATGGTGTTGCTGGCGGTGGGGTGGCGGGAGCAGCCCTGGCGGGTGCTGGCGCTGTTTCTCCTCTTATCTTGCGCGCTGGCGGGCGGGGTACTGCTGCTGGAACGGCTGGGCGTGGGACAGATGAGCACCGGGCAGGGAGTCCCCGCCACGGTGTCCGATGGAAAGCTGCTGCTGCTCTGCGCGGCTGGGGAATACCTGCTGGTCAGCCTGGGCGCCCGGCTCCCCGGCCACCAGTCCAAACGGACGGTTCCCGTCCTGCTGACCTGCGAGGGACGGCGGGTATTCCTCCGGGCGCTGGTGGACACGGGGAATCTGCTCCGGGACCCGCTGACGGGCAATCCGGTGCTGATTGCGGAGCGACAGGCGGCGGCCCGGCTGTTTCCCCGGCACTGTGCGCCGACGGAGCAGGAGCTGTGTCACCCCGCCGCCTGTCTGGAGCAGCTTTCCCAACGCTGGACCCCCTCCCGGCTGCGGCTGGTGCCTTACCGGGCGGTGGGGACGGAGCGGGGGCTGCTGCTGGCGGTCCGGGTGGACGAGATGGAGGTGGACGGGGTCCTCCACGGCAGTCGGCTGGTGGCGGTGACGCCGGGGCGACTGGGGGACAGCTACCACGGATTGATTGGAACAGAATAATTCGGAACGGAATCAGGAGGCATTGCATGGCAAAACTACGGTGGAACAGCAACTTTTACCGACAGGCAGCGGCGATTTTGACTCGGCTGCGCCGCCCCCGCGTGGTGGGGTACATCGGCGGCAGTGAGGTTCTTCCCCCGCCCCTGAACCGGGAACGGGAGCGGGAACTGCTGCTGGCGGTTCGGGAAGGCGACGAGGGGGCCAGAGCGGTCCTCATCGAGCACAACCTCCGGCTGGTGGTTTATCTGGCCCGGCGGTTCGACAACACCGGCATCAACCTCGAAGATTTAATTTCCATCGGGGCCATCGGCCTCATCAAGGCCATCAACACTTTTAATGTGGAGAAGAACATCAAGCTGGCCACCTATGCCTCCCGGTGCATTGAGAACGAAATTCTCATGTTCCTGCGCAAAACCAGCAACCAGCGGGGAGAGGTGTCCTTCGACGAGCCACTGAACACCGACTGGGACGGCAGCGAGCTGCTGCTCTCCGACGTGCTGGGCACTGACGAGGACATCGTGGAGCGGCCCATTCAGGAGGACGCCAGCCGCCAGATGCTGGCTCAGGCCCTCCAGTGCCTGACCGACCGGGAGCGGAAGATCATCACCATGCGCTTTGGCCTGGGGGGACGGCGGGAGAGCACCCAAAAGGAGGTGGCCGACGTGATGGGCATTTCCCAGTCTTACATCTCCCGGCTGGAAAAGCGCATCATCGTGCGGCTGCGGCGGGAGATGGACCGAATCGGGTGACAATGTGCAATTAGCAATGTGCAATGTGCAATTATGGCTGTTTTTTACTCATCCATGTGCAAGAAACCCCTCCACCATGCTTCGCATGGTCCCCCTCCGCCGTCAAGCGGCACTTCCGCTTCGCTCCCTGCCCTGAAAGGGGAGGCGAGAGGGGTGGTCTATCACGGGATGTAGATTCATAGGAAGCAGTTCTAACTTGTATTGAACAAAACAATCCCCGCCGGTTCGTTTTTCCACAAACCGGCGGGGAATTGCTATTTTGGGCAACGTTTGCCCGTTCAGATAACGTAATCGTCCCAGTCGTTTTCCCGGTACATCAGGTCGGCCAGGGTGACGCCCCCCAGATAATCCCGGATGACCTTGTCCAGCCCCTGCCACAGGTTCAGGGTGCGGCACTCGCGCATGTGGGGGCACTCGTTTGCCCCTTCCTCCAGACAGGAAACCGGGGCCAGAGAGTCCTCCGTCAGCTCCAAAATGCTGTACACCGTGTACTCCTCCGGCGGACGGGTCAGGCGGTAGCCGCCGCCCTTGCCCCGCAGTCCGCTGAGGAACTTCTTTTTGACCAGCAATTTAATGATGCTCTCCAGGTACTTTTCCGAGATACCCTGGCGCTCCGCCACAGTTTTCAGCGGGATATAGCCGTCGGTCTGATGCTCCGCCAGGTCGATCATGACCCGCAGGGAATACCGCCCCTTTGTGGAAACCAGCATAGTGATCTTCTCCGTTTCGCGTGTGTTCTTATTTCCTATTATACAGTAGGTTTGTTGGGAAATCAACTGGAAATTTGCGGGCAAAAAGACCCCTCCGGCGCGCTGCGACGCTGGAGGGGTTCGTCTGTCATTCTTCCCCGCTGGTGGTGAGCAGGAAAAAGCTGTTGTCGATGTCCTCGTCCCGCTGGAAGAGGTTGTAATAGCTCAGCATTTCGTACTGGGCCAGCAGGTCCTGTGTCTCCTCCGGCAGGTCCTCGGCGTCCTCCACCACAGTGCCGTCGGCGGTGATGTATCCCACCCGGCCAATGACGGGGATCTCCTCATAGAGGTTGGCGAGGAAGTCCATATAGCCGGTGGTGGGGTAGTTGGACACCTGGGCCAGCAGCGCCCCCAGGTAGTTGGTGGAGATCATCACGTCCTGGGCCTCGTCGATGTCGTAGTTGGCCCAGATGAAGAAGGGGACCACATACTGCTGCTCCACCTCCACGATGGTGCGGTCGTCCAGGTCCTTGCCGTAGAGCTTCTCATAGAACCAGTCGGAGAGCTGGCCTTGATGGTCGCCGAAAAAGACAATGAGCGTCGGCTCGTCCACGCTGCTATAGTATTCAATCAGCTCCTCCAGCGCCCGGTCTGTCTCCCGCATCAGGGCCAGATACTGCTCCGCGTAGTCGCTAACCCCGGTCAGGCTGCCGGTAAGCAGCACGTCCCGGCTCAGGTTGTACCAGGTCTGTTTGTAGCCGCCGTGGTTCTGCATGGTCACATTGAAGATGAACTGTTTGTCCCCTTCCTCCGCGCTGGTGATAGATTCCAGCACCTCAAAGTCGCAGGAATCGGAGATGTACCCCCGGACATAGTTGGGGTCTGTCACGTCTGTGTTGTAAAGCTGGGTGTCCGCGCCGAACTTGTTGTACACGTCCACCCGGTTCCAGCCGGAGGACTCGTAGGGGTGGAAGGTGGTGGTCTCGAATCCCAGGGCGTTGGCCCAGGAGATCAGCGAGGGCATTTCGTCCTTCACATAGAGCTGATAGGCCACCGTCCCCAGGGGCAGAAAGGCAATGCTGTTGCCCGTCAAAAACTCATACTCCACGCTGGCGGTGCCGCCGCCGGTGACGGCGGAGTACATCCAGCCCTTGATGGTGTTCTCCGTCAGGCTGTGGTAAAAGGGGACGGCGTCGCTGTCGGTGGTCAGCAGGTCGAAGATGGACAGGTCGGCGAAGGACTCATCCATGATGCAGAGGATGTTCAGCGGCTGGGTGCCGCTCGTGTCGTTGGTGACGGTCAAGGTCTCGGTGACTGCGGCGCTCTCCTCGTCCACGGTGTCCGGCTCGTAGTCGGTTTCGGTATAGGGGTCGTCCAGCAGGGTCATGGCGCTGTCCTGGTCGGCGAGGGAGTCCGTCAGCGCCTCCACCGTCTCCAGAGAGTAGCCGTCGGGCTTCTCCACCCGGCTGTAGCGCAGGGCGATGGAGAAGTTCAGCACCCAGCCGTTGGACTGGGTTTTCCACTGCTGGGTCTTAATGCCCGCCGAGGGCAGCCAGGAGGAGAAGAAAAAGGCATAGACATACCCCACTGCCGCCGCGCCGATGAGCACGTTGACCCATTTGATGTGGAAATAGCGGCGTTTCTCCTGCTTCGGCACCAACAGCGCCACCAGTAGCAGGTACAGCGCCAGCACCCCGATGGCCCCCCAGATGTACACGTCCGGGGACAAATCGTAGCTCCCCACCACGTTGGCGGCGGTGCGCCAGCCCACGATGTCGTTGGGGAACAGCACCCGGCCCTTGAACTCCAGCACATAATGGTTCACCAGCCCCGCCGCGAACAGCAGCCCGGTGGCAGCTCTGGCCGTCCGCCGCAGTCGCCCGGTGGCCAGCCACAGCGCCACCCAAATCACCAGGTACAGGGCCAGGTTCATGTTCCACTCTTTCAGGCTCAGATTGACAAAGGGGTTCTTCTCGTTGAGAATTTCCACAATGAGGAGGTCCACAAACGGCCCCAGGCAGAACACCGCATGGCCCAGCACAGGTCGCCACAGGCGGCGCACCTGCGCCCGGAACGCTTTCCAGCGGCCCGTCTGGGCCTCCGCCTGTTTGGGACGTTCCACTTTTGTTTTCATACGCGCTCCTTTCCAGAGAGGATGAGCATTTTCTCGCCAAAAGGCAGCACCGCACGATTCAGCAGGGCGGAATGTGCGGTGAAACCTGAAATCATTTGAAAAACGTCTCGTCGATGCTGTCAATGCGCTGCTTTTTGTAGCCGAACAGGTTGTAATAGCTCAGCGTCTCGTACTCGGACAGCAGCTCCTGCTGCTCCTCGGTCAGGTCGGTCTCCTCGTCGGTCAGCAGGCCATCGTTGTTGATGTAACCGATGGTCTGCACCACGGGCAACTCCGCGTACACATCGGTCAGGAAGTCCATATAGCCCGTAGTGGGGTAGTTGGACACCAGCGCCGTCAGCACCCCCAGGTAGTTGGTGGAGAGCATCACGTCCTGGGCCTCCTGGCTATCATAGTTGGTCCAGATGAAGAAGGGGGCCACATACATCAGCTCCAGCTCCTCCAGCGTCCGGTCGTCCAGGTCCTTGCCGTAGAGCTTGTACTCGTAGAACCAGCTGGACAGCTTGCCCTGATGGTCGCCAAAGAGAACGATCATGGTGGGTTCGTCCACCTGGCTGTAATATTCGATGAGGTCCTGAAGCTGGTTGTCGGTCTCCCGCATCAGGTTCAGGTACTGCTCGGTGTAGTCGCTGGAGCCGTACATGGAGCCGGTGAGGGTGACTTCGCGGGTCAGGTTGCTCCAGCCCTGGCGGTAGCCGCCGTGGTTCTGCATGGTCACGTTGAAGATAAAGGTGGATTCCCCGTCGGCGGCTTCGGTGATGGACTCGATCATCTCAAAGTCCGACTGGTCGGAGATGTAGCCCCGGACATACTTGGGGTTCAAAAAGTCCGTGTTCCAGAGCTGGGTGTCCACGCCGAAGTAGTTGTAGACCTGCACCCGGTTCCAGCCGGAGGAGTAATAGGGGTGGATGGTGGTGGTGGAGAAGCCCAGCGCCTCGGCCCAGGAGACCAGAGAAGGCATATTGTCCCGGACATAGAGCTGATAGGCGGTGGTCTCGTCGGGCAGGAAGGAGACGCTGTTGCCCGTCAAAAACTCATACTCCACGTTGGCGGTGCCCGCCCCGGTGACGGGAGAGTACATCCAGCCCTTGATGGTGTTCTCGGTCAGGCTGTGGTAGAAGGGAATGGAGTCCTCGCTGATCTCCAGCGTGTCGAAAATGGCCAGATCCCCAAAGGATTCGTCCATGATACAGATGATGTTCACCGGCTGGGTCCCGTCCGCGTCGGTGGTGACGGTGATGAGCTCATCAGGGACGAGGTCCTCGTCCTGGGTGGCCGCGTCGTACTGGCTGGCGATGTAGGAGGCGGAGTAGAGGGTCATGCCGTCGGATTCCTCGTCCTCCGTCAGGTCGGTTACCAGCTCAGTCAGGGTTTCCTCGGAGTAGTCGTCGGGCTGCTGCACCCGGCTGTACCGGAGGGCCAGAGAGAAGTTCAGCACAAAGCCGTTGGACTGGGTTTTCCACTGCTGGGCCTCGATGCCCACGGTGGGCAGCCAGGGGGTGAAGAAAAAGGCGATGATATAGGCCGCAGACGCGGTGACCATCCCCAGCGTCACCGATTTTCGGGTAAAATACTCCCGCTTGGGCTGGGGGATCATGACAAATCGGATCAACGCCATCCAAACCACCAGGATGGCCAGCGCGCCCCAAACGTAGATGTCCGGCGACAGGTCATATTCCCCCGCAACGTTGGCCGCCGTCTGCCAGCTGGTGATGTCCTGGGGGAAGAGGATACGCCCCCGGTAGAGCAGCACGAAGTGGTTCACCATGCCGATGACGAAGGTCACCACCATGTACACGGTGGCCGCCCGCCGCCTTCGCCCGAAAATCAGCCACAGGATGAACAGGAACATGACATACCAGATCATGTTCATCAGCAGTTCGATAAAGTTCAGGTTGGTGAAGGGATTCTTCTCGTTCATGATCTCCACCATGAACAGGGCGGCAACGGGGGACAGGCAGAAAATCAGCCTGGACCGCCACAGCCGCTGCTCCCGGTAGAGCTTGCTCCCGCAGCGGCGCAAGAAGTGCAACACTGCGGCAACTGGTCCGGGCAGGCTGCTGTATTGCCCCGGAGTCCGGTATTGTCTCTCTTTTTTGTTCCGAACAGCCATTTGGCAACCTCCGTATGTATTTTGTAGCTTTTAGTTCTTAGCTCTTAGCTGTTAGCTTTGCAGTGCTTTACGATTCACGCTGTTCGTTTTAGACTGGCAGTACCCGACTGACAGCTAACGGCTAACGGCCAATAGCTCATCTCAGCTTATCGCGCCCTTACTGCCGCCGCAGCACATGTATATCAAAGGAAATCTCCGTTTCCAGCGTCTCCAGCCGTTCCAGCCGCTCCGCCCCGGCCCTGGGCGTTTTCCAATAGTAGGGCGTCATCTGGAACAGGTCGTGGATGGTCTGCCGGTCGGGGAGCGTGATGCGCGAGCGCACCTGGCGAATTTCCTCATAGACAAAGCCGGGGTACTCGGTGCGCTCCTCCCGGTTTTCGTAAGGGTGGTCGTAGAGAACGGTTTTCATCTCCCACAGGTGGCGGGGGCCGGGGACCACATAGAAGAACACACCCCCCGGCTTCAGCACCCGGCGGAACTCGTCCAGCCCCAGAGGGGAGAAGCAGTTCAGCAACAGGTCGATGGTCTCGTCCGCCACCGGTAGCCGGTAGGCGGAGGCCACCGCAAACTCCACGTCTTTCTCCCGTTTGGCGGCCCACCGCAGGGAGAACTTGGACAGGTCGATGCCCGCCATGCGGGGCGCTTTTCCCGCCGCAGTCAGGGCCTGGTAGATACCGGCGGTGTAGTACCCCTCGCCGCAGCCGGAGTCCAGCACGGCTGGGGCGGAGCCGGTGTAAGCCACAGGCAACTCCTCCAGGCAGCTCCGCAGGGGCCGGTAGTACTCCCCGGAGAGGAACCTGTTCCGGGCGGCGGACATGGCCTTGTCGTCGCCGGGGACCTTGGCGTGCATCTGGTTGGCGGGCAGCAGGTGGACGTACCCGGCGGCGGCGATGTCAAAGCTGTGGCAGGCGGGGCAGACGTAGCGGCCCGTTTCCCGCTCCAGCGGCTGGGCGCACACCGGACACCGCAGCAGACTTTTCATCGCACATTCCTCCCTCAACTGCCGGACGCATATCGCAACAGGCTAATCATAGCACATTCTTCCCCTGACTGCAAATCGTTTTTTACCTGTTCTTATGCGTTTTCAGAAACAATTTATACCTTCGCATCCCCAAATGATACAAACCCGTAAGGAGTTCACCGTCTAATCCTGTCATGACAGCTGAAAAGAACGCTTGCAATTTGCGCCTCCCACTATTATAATAGGCTACAAGCTGAAAAGAAACTGAAAAATCCTTTCCTTCCCTAAGAATCCATACCATCCACAAACCAATCACAAACACCACCCCCAGAGGAGTGCATCAACATGAAAAATCAGACAAACTACACCATGCTGTGCGATTTTTACGAACTGAGCATGGCCAATGGCTACTTCCGTTCCCCTGTGAAGGACACCATCTCCTATTTTGACGTGTTCTTCCGCGACGTGCCGGACAAGGGCGGCTTCGCCATCGCCGCCGGACTGGACCAGGTCATCGACTACGTGAAAAACCTGAAATTCACCGACGAGGACATCGACTACCTCCGGGGCAAGGGCTGCTTCGACGAGGACTTCCTGACCTACCTGAAAAACTTCCGCTTCACCGGCGACATCTGGGCCGTCCCCGAAGGAACCCCCATCTTCCCCCGGGAACCCATCATGACTGTCCGCGCCCCCGCGATGCAGGCCCAGTTCATCGAGACCTTCGTGCTGCTGACCCTGAACCACCAGAGCCTCATCGCCACCAAAGCCAACCGCATCGTCCGGGCGGCGGAGGGCCGCCCTGTGGCGGAGTTCGGCTCCCGCCGGGCCCAGGGACCGGAGGGCGCCATCCTGGGCGCCCGTGCCGCCTACATCGCCGGCTGCTCCGGCACCGCCTGCGTCCAGGCTGACCGGGACTATGAGGTCCCCGCCACCGGCACCATGGCCCACAGCTGGGTGCAGATGTTCCCCGACGAGTACACCGCCTTCAAGACCTACTGCGAGATGTACCCCCACAACGCCACCCTGCTGGTGGACACCTACAGCGTCCTCAAGTCCGGCGTCCCCAACGCCATCCGCGCTTTCAAAGAGGTGCTACTGCCCCAGGGCATTACCAAATGCGGCATCCGGCTGGACTCCGGCGACCTGACTTATCTCTCCAAGAAGGCCCGGAAAATGCTGGACGACGCGGGGCTGACCGAGTGTACCATCTGCGCCTCCAACTCCCTGGACGAGTACATCATCCGGGACCTGCTGCACCAGGGGGCCAAGCTGGACGTGTTCGGCGTGGGCGAGCGGATGATTACCTCCAAGAGCGACCCCGTCTTTGGCGGCGTGTACAAGCTCTGCGCCGTGGAGGACGCTTACGGCAACGTGATCCCCAAGATCAAGGTCTCCGAGAACCCGGAGAAGCTGACTAACCCCCACTTTAAAAAGGTCTATCGCCTGTACGACAACGTCACCGGCAAAGCCTTTGCCGACGTGCTGTGTGTCTATGACGAGGTCATCGACCAGAACAAGGATCTGGAGCTGTTCGACCCCGCCCACCCCTGGAAGCGGAAGGTCTGCACCAACTTCACCGCCCGGGTGCTGCTGGAACCGATTTTCAAGGACGGCCAGCAGGTCTACCAGTCCCCCTCCATCCACGAGATGAAGCGCTATTGTGCCCAGCAAGTGGACCTGCTGTGGGACGAGGTCAAGCGGTTCGAGAACCCGCATAAGTATTATGTGGACCTGTCCCCCAAGCTGTACACCATCAAAAACGAGCTGCTGGAGAAGGTCCCCCACTAAAATTGCACGAATAGACGCAAAACACCCCCGCCGGAAATCCGGCGGGGGTACTGTTTTGTAATCAGTTGTTCTCTTGAATTAGCCTTGTCAGTGATTCCAGCGAGGAACCCCTCCACCATGCTTCGCA
>MSHH01000056.1 GCA_001941075.1 Oscillospiraceae bacterium Zagget6
CCGGTGCCGTGCCACAGGCCGGTCAGGAACCAGGTGATGAGGATGGGGATAGCGGTGATGATATACCGCCGCACCGCGTCGGGCAGACGGCCTCTGGTGACCTTGTTCAGGTTCTTCATCCAGCCGGAGACGGTGATGGGCTTGTACACATAGTCCCGGAACCAGCCGCCCATGGTCATATGCCAGCGCCGCCAGAATTCCGGCACGTTTTTGGAGAAGAAGGGGTGGTTGAAGTTCTGCTCCAGCTTGACGCCGAAGATCTCCGACGCGCCGGAGACGATGTCCATATAGCCGGTGAAATCGGTGTAGATCTGGATCGCGTCAAAGAGGATGGCCACCACGTACACCAGACCGGCGGCGCTCTCTCCGGCGTAGACCGCCTCCACGAACACGTTCAGCCAGTCTGCGATGACCAGCTTCTTGAAGAAGCCCCAGGCCATCAGCTGGATGCCCTTGCACACCCGGTCGGTGTCCCAGCGCAGTTCCTTTTTCAGCTCCTGCCCCAGGGAATTGTAGCGGGAGATGGGGCCTTGTACGATGTGGGGGAAGTAAATGGCATAGAGGGCGAACCGGGCCAGGTTTGGCTCGTAGCTGTACCGTTTCCAGTACACGTCCAGCAGATACCCCACCGTGGAGAAGGTATAATAGGACACGCCCAGAGGGACGATGATCATGGCGGCGGTGAACTCGCCCTGGAACAGGCCGCTCCAGTCCAGGACCCGGTTGATGGCGGGGACGAAATACTTCAAAAACTTGACGGCGCACAGCAGGGCGATGTTCAGCACCATGACCAGCACCAGCGTCCGTTTGCACTCCTTTTTATAGAGTGCCTTGACTTCCTTCTTTTTCGTCCGATCCCGCAGTTTTTTGAGCACTTCCTCTTCCTGCTCGTAGAGCTTGCCCATTTTTCGGCCCGCCCACCAGACGGTGACGGTGGTGAAGCAGATGAAGGGCAGATAGGCCAGCCCATAAATGGCATAAAATACCACACTGGCCGCCAGCAGTACCACCCACCGGTATTTCACCGGGCAGAGGTAAAACAGCACCACGCAGATAAACAAAAACAGAATAAAGGTGAGGGACGTAATCGACATCTGTTTCTCCTTTTACAGCCTTCTAATACAACCTTTTTACGAAATTGTGAGGAAAATTTCACATTCCCTTAATATCTCAAATTGACCCATACGGGCAGAGAAAGCCGCCCGCATGGGTCATTTTATGCTTTTCTGTAAGCTCCAGAGGGGCAAAACTCAGTCTTGCAGCTCCTGGATCATGGCCCACATCGCCTCTACGGTGTCGAAGTTCTCGTTGGTCATGTACTCCATGTCGATCTCGATGCCGAAGGTATCCTCGATCTCCGCGATCATTGAGGAGATGTCGATGGAGTCGATGATGTGCTCGGAGACGATGCCCTCCGCAGTGGTGAAGTCCACGTCCGGGCGCAGGTCGTTCAGGATTTCCAGCAGTTCTTTCATGGGGGTTTCCTCCTTGTGGTGTTGTGATAAGTTTGGTTTTATGTTCCACGGCAGCGCCGCAGGGGAACGGGCGCGGCGCTGTCAAAAGGTCACGGGGTTCAGGGCAATTCCTTGTACAGCGTTTTCCCGGACTCGTTTTTCGGAATTTCCGGGATATAGCAGGCTGCAAAGGCGGAGGGGTTCAGGTGGGTGGTGGTGGACAGGAACTTTTTCACCTCGTCCAGCTTGCTCTCGTCGGTCAGGTAGATTTTCAGCTGTTGGTCGGTGCCGGTGCTGGCGCAGTCCAGGTCGGGGTAGCGCTGCTTCACCATCCGGTCAATTTCGTCCAGGTTGACCCGGTTGCCGAACAGCTTCAGGAACCGCTTTTTGCGGCCCACCACGAAGAAGTAGCCGTCCTCGTCCATCTTGGCCATGTCGCCGGTGACCAGCACGCCGCCCCGCTCATCGCCCTTGGCCAGGTCCTCGCCTTGCTCGGCGTAGCCCAGGGTCACGTTGGGGCCGTGGTACATCAGCTCGCCCACCACGTCGGGCTGGGTGATGGTCTCGCCGTTCACGTCGATCAGCTCCAGCCGTCCGCCGGGGATGGCGATGCCGATGGAGCCGTATTTCTCCAGGCTCTTTTCATAGGGCAGGTAGGACATCCGGGCGGTGGCTTCGGTCTGGCCGTACATGACCACGAAGTGCTTGCCGTTCTGTTGGGCGTACTCCGCGAACTCCCTGTGCAGCTCCGGGGCCAGCTTGCCGCCGGCCTGAGTGAAGGTGCGCAGGTCGGGCAGCTTCATGCGGAAGAACCGCACCCGTTTGAGCATCTCATAGGTGAAGGGAACGCCGCCGAAGCTGGTGGCCTTCTGCTCCCGCATGAACATCCAGAAGTCCCGGCTCATGATGGTCTTGGTGGTCAGCAGGATGGTGGCCCCCACCAGCAGGTGGCTGTTGATGATGGAGAGACCATAGGTGTAGTTCATGGGGAGGGTGGTGACGGGCCGCTCGGTGGCGTCCAGCTCCAGGTACTGGGCGATGGCCTCCGCGTTGGACTCGGTGTTGGTGTAGCTCTGGCGCACCAGCTTGGGGCTGCCGGTGGAGCCGGAGGTGGTCAGCAGCAGGGCCAGGTCGTCGTGGAGGGGGTAAATCTGCTCCTCCTCCAGCCGGAACAGGGAGTAACCCCAGTGCTTCCACAAGAGGGGCTTGTCCTGGTACTGGCCTGCCATGTGGTCAGGGACGGAGATATACCGGGGCCGGTAGACCTCCAGCAGGTGGGCCAGCAGCCCGCCGTCGATTTTCGCGTCCAGCATCAGGGGGACCACCCGGTTGTGCAGGAAGCCCACATATTCAGCGGCGGACCCCGCCACGTTTTCGCACAGGTGAAACACCAGGCTCCGGGACTGGAGCACCTGTCCCATGGCCTCGCAGCCCTCGGCCAGCTGCTCATAGGTGATGGTCAGTCCCTGCTCGTCCAGCAGGGCGATCTGACTGCCATATCGTTCGCATTCGTCAAAATAACTCATACGGTTCTGCCTTTCTGACGGAGGGCTTGCCATGTCAAAAAAAGCCGCCAAAGGCTGGCGGCTTTTTGGACAGTCCTCCAGATAATACTTAGTATAGCATCCCGCAAGCCGGGATTCAATATACAAAGGACGGTCAGTTGATAAAAAATGATTTTTTTCTATGGCGTTTTTTTAAGCAGTTCGCACATCCTCCGTCACCGCTGTGGCAGTTTCTTCCTCTGCAATGGCGGCATCTGTGGTCTCCTCCTCGGCGGCGGTGTCCGTGTCGTCCATGACATTGGCTGCCTCTTCCTCGACGGGTTCTTCCTCCGCGATGGCGATGTCCGCCTCGTCCGTGACCGTCTCCTCGCCCCAGTCGGCGGCCTCGTCCTCGTCCACGATCTCCACAGTGGTATCCTCAATGGTGATGGTGTCGTAGAACAGCGTCTCGTAGTGTCGGTCAGAGATGCTCAGGTCTATCTCAAAGGGCATCAACGCCGTCCAGTCGAAGGTGCCATCCTCGTCATAGATCTCGCTGTTGCCCTCGGAATCAGTGAAGTATTCGACGTAATACCCCAAGTCCGAATCATAGACGTCGTCCGGGTAGATATAGACGCTGAAAGCCCGCTTCGCCCCGGCGCTGACCGTCTCATAGAGGATGGCGTCCAACTCCCAGCCCTGAGCCAGGCGGAACTCCTCTCCCTCCAGGACGATATAATTGCTGCGGGTGTTCTCCACATAGAACTGCATTTTGGTGTAACTGCTGTACTGCTCCTGCTGGAAGCCGCCGAAGGTCAGGGTCATGCCCTCCCCCTCGTAGAGGACGTCCCCCGGCAGCTCCTCGTCTGGCATCTCGCCGGTATAGGCGGAGGTCTCCAGCGTGGCAGAAAAGGTGTCGATGGTGTTATAGTCGTCGTCCTGCAACTCGCAGTCCAGAGTGATGGTCTGGACGCTGTCCAGCTCCAGACCCGCGCCCTCCGGGTAGAAGGACACATACTCCCGGCCCATGCTGTTCTTGCTGACCTTCATCCACAGGGAACTGTCCATCTCCCAACCGTTGACCTGGACGCTGTTGCCGTTCAGGGTGACGGCGCTGCTGGTGTTGTTCTCTAGCCGGAGCCACAGGTAGCAGTAACCCGCACGCCCCTTAACGCCCAGCGCCGTCACCACAATGCCGCTTTCGTCGTAAATCACCGTCTGCTCCAGAGTAGTGCCGTCGTCCATGGTGTAATCCACGGTGGTGTAGCCGTTGGCCTCGTCCAGAGTGGCTTTCAGCTCCTGCTTCTCGCTGCTGGCGCAGCCCGCCAGCCCAAGGCACAGGGCGGCGGCCAGACACAGGGATAAAAAGCGTTTCATATCGTTTTCTCTCCTTTGGGGGTGTTTTTTCCTGTTACCGCTACTCTAACACACCCCACCCCACAAATCAATCACGCCAACATTACGTTTTGATTAAAATTCGGGTAAGGCAGACTTTCAGCTTGTTTTAAGATTCCTGTAGTACAGTACACCTGTCAAACCAGTGAACTGCGGGCGCACCCCGCGAAAAGGAGGAACCCCTGTGATAGAACTCAGGAATCTGGTCAAGCGGTATGGCAGCCACCTGGCGGTGGACCACCTGAACCTGACCATCGAGGAAGGGAAAATCTACGGTTTTCTCGGCCCAAATGGTGCTGGAAAATCCACCACCATGAACATGATGACCGGTTATCTCTCCCCCACCGAGGGCGAAATCATCATCAACGGCCATGACATCCTGGAGGAGCCGGAGGAGGCCAAAAAGTGCATTGGCTATCTGCCGGAGCAGCCCCCGGTGTATATGGACATGACGGTGACGGAGTACCTGAACTTCTGCGCCGGGCTGAAAAACGTCCCCAAGGACAAGCGGGCCGCCCAAATTGAGAGCGTCATCCACATGACCCGGCTGGACGGCGTGGAGGGCCGCCTCATTCACAACCTGTCCAAGGGCTACCGCCAGCGGGTGGGCCTGGCCCAGGCCATTCTGGGGTTCCCGCCCATCATCATCCTGGACGAGCCGACGGTGGGTCTGGACCCCAAGCAGATCATTGAAATCCGCGACCTGATCCGCCAGCTCAGTGAAAAACACACGGTCATCCTCTCCAGCCACATCCTCTCCGAGGTGCAGGAGATCTGCGACCAGATCATCATCATCTCCCACGGCAAGCTCATCGCCAACGACAGCGCCGACCACCTGGAGACCCACCTGAAAGGCTCCGCCGTGCTGCGGTTGCTGCTCCAGGCCGACGCCGAGGACACCGGCGACCTGCTGAACCTGGTCAGCGGCGTCACCGTCCAGGAACTGACCGAAAACGACGACGGCACCCCCCCCGCCCTGGTGGAGATGGAGCCGGGCAGCGACCCGCGCTCCGACATCTTCTTCACCTTCGCCCGCGCCAAGAAAGCCATCCTGGAAATGAC
>MSHH01000057.1 GCA_001941075.1 Oscillospiraceae bacterium Zagget6
TTTTGTCTATTCTTTTGGGAGAATTTTAAATGCTGTTGCCCTGCTGCGGCGGACATTTCCCTTGACAGCCTCCTTCTCCGCCGGTATAATAAACGCAGAGTGACAGCGAAAGCGCCACGAAGGGGCATACCACCTTGGGTATGGGTCTTCGTGACGCCTTTGTTTTTACCCGACATTCCAAACGAGAAAAGGAGAAACCGACTATGAACCATTCTTCCACCAAAAAACTGGCCTTGGCCGCGCTGCTGGCCGCCTGCGCCGTTGTGGGCAGCCTCTTTTCCTTCCCTGTGCTGGGGTCCCGGTGCGCGCCGGTGCAGCACATGGTCAATATCATCTGCGCCGTGTTCCTGGGTCCCGCCTACGGCGTGACTGTGGCCTTTGTCGCCAGTCTGCTGCGCAATCTGCTGGGCCTGGGCAGCCTGATGGCCTTTCCGGGGTCTATGATCGGGGCACTGCTCTGTGGGATCATGTACTATAAGACCAAAAACCTCCCCCTGACGCTGATTGCCGAGGTGTTCGGCACCGGTGTGTTGGGCGGGCTGTGCGCCTATCCTGTGGCGATTTTCCTGATGGGCAAGTCCGCCGGGGACATCGCCTTTTACGCCTACATCGTTCCCTTCCTGGTCTCCACCGTGGGCGGCTCCATCATCGCGGGGCTGGTGCTGACGGCGCTGGAGCGCTCCGGCACGATGGCCTCCATGCAGGCCATTGTGGAGCGGTGACGGTGGACTGCACCCCGCTGGCTCGGATGCGGCAGGAGGCCCCGCTGGTTCACTGCATCTCCAACGTGGTCACGGTGCAGGACTGCGCCAATCTGCTGCTGGCAGCGGGCGGACGGCCCATCATGGCCCAGGAACCACAGGAGATGGCGGAAATCAGCGGTCAGTGCGCCACTACAGTCCTGAACACCGGCACCCCGGACGACAGGAAATACCTGGCCTGCACCCTGGCGGGACAGACCGCCAACCGCCTGGGGCATCCCGTGGTGCTGGACCCGGTTGGCGTGGGGGCCTCGGCCTACCGGCTGGAGCGGGTCTCCCGTCTGTTGGAGGAAGTCTCCCCAACCGTCGTCCGGGGCAACCTGGGGGAGGTTCAGGCGCTACTGCGCCTCGCCAGTCAGGAGAGCGGCGTGGACTGCGCCTCCGACGGGGGACTGGCCCAGCGGCAGGACTGCGCCCTTCGGCTGGCGCGGGCGCTGGGCTGTACGGTGTTCCTCTCCGGCGCGGTGGACGTGGTGACAGACGGCCAGCGGCTGGCGCTGCTCTCCGGCGGCTCCGCCCGGATGCGCCAGATTACCGGGGCGGGCTGTATGCTGTCGGTGCTGCTGGGAGGCTTCGCCGCCGTGACGGATTCCCCCTATGCCGCCGCTCTCTGCGCCGGGGCCTTCTGGAAGTGCTGCGCCGCCTACGCCGAAAAACAGGGACCGGGGATGGGCCGGTTCCACGCCGCCCTGTTCGACGGGGCCAGTCTGTTGGAGCCGGAGCAGATGCCGGAGCTGTGCCGGGTGGAGGAATTAATGTGCAATTAGCAATTAGCAATGTGCAGTTATGGAGACGAGACGCTGGTGCGTGGGCGTAAATCATGCGCATAAAGCGGAGTAAAAGGGATAACCAGTTTTTATACCATTCATTTGACCTATAGAAAGGAAACACCATGAATCCACAGAGAGAAACGGAACTGAAAACCATCCTGCTCCAGTTGGAGGACTTGAACCAGCGGCTGGCGCTGCTCCAGGAGCAGGAGGAAAACGCAAAAATGATCTTGCCCAAGAAAAGCCCGGAGCGCAAGGCGGCAGACGAGCGCATCGACGCCATTGACGACGCTTATGACAGCGTCACCGACGCCATTCACTCCCTGGAGGAGCTGTTCGAGGAGGCGTAAACCTGTCCCCCTGCTTATCAAAATCCCGACCACTGCCCTGCACAGAGGTTGGGATTTTTGTGCAAAACTTTCGCTTACATCGGCGGTTTCGGCGTGGTATACTATCACCGTACAAAATCATAACTGCGTGTAGCACACAGGATGTTCGCAAGGCGTATGCCCTTTTTCCGGTTGCCGGAAGGGGAATACGCCTTTTTTGTTCGGCTTGTGCTGCACGCTGTCTGCGAAACCACCGCTGAAAGAGGAGAGTATTTATGCCAAAAACAAAAGCACAGGGGATCATCTTCGGTCTGCTTATGTCCTACGCCATGGCCTACGGCATGGAGGTCTACAACGTCGCCATCAAAGAGGGCGCGACACTGGCCGCCGGCGGCCTGAGCAACATGACCAACATCGTGTTCTGGGACGCTCTCGTTGAAGCATCCTACATGGGCGTGTTCGTGTTCATCGTCTCCAACCTGTACGGCAACCGCTTCGGCGCGGCCTTCGCCGCCAAGCACAGCGACCCGGAAAAAGATAATCCGTATGTCTGCCAGCTGCTCCGCCAAGGCGCGACGGTGGCAGTCATGTGTCCCTCTATGAGCCTCATCGCCTCGGTGCTGTTCAACGTCTGTCTGGCAGGCGCACCGGTGACGCAGCTCCCCGCCATCTGGGTAGGGACGGTGCTGAAAAACTTCCCCATGGCCTTCTTCTGGAACTTCTTCGCTGCGGCCCCTTTCACTCACTGGCTGTTCGGCAAGCTGTTCCCCGACAAGTAAAACAAACGGGAACAAACCGCGTGATCTGGCACTTGCCGGGTCACGCGGTTTCGTCTTAGAATAGAAAAAGGGGAATTTCTTTGAAGCAGTTGCATTTCAGTGGCTAGTGGTTAGTGACTAGTGGCTAGAACTGGGTTTCTCTACTGACAACCCTGTATCTGTTGAAAAAACCGGCGCCAGACAATAAGCACTATCCCCCCTTGCCGCCCCTGAAAGGGGAGGTGTCACGGCGTAAGCCGTGACGGAGGGGTTTTCCTGCCGGAATAATTGATAAGGCTGATTCAAAGGAATAGCCAATAAAAATTTCCCCCGCAGACTGTAACAACTCCGCCCTCCCTGCGTCTTATAATTGAAAGGGGTGAGAAAGATGTCAGAACTGGAACAGCTCTACCGCCGGTACTACAAGGACGTGTACCTGTACCTGAAAGCCCTGACCGGCGACGCCGCCACAGCCGAAGATCTGACGGCGGAGACCTTCCTCCGGGCCTGCGCCCACGCGGAGCGGTTCCGGGGCGACTGCGACATCCGCACCTGGCTGTGTCAAATCGCAAAAAACCTGTATTTTTCCCACCACAGGCGGCAGAAGCGCCAGGTCCCCCTGCCGGAGGAGTTCGACCCGCCGGACCCTTATACCAACATCGAGCAGGACTACGAAAACAAAGAGTCTCTCCAGCGGGTGCAGCGGCACCTGGAGGGGATGAAGGAGACCTACCGGCAGGTGTTCACCCTCCGGGTGTTCTCGGAACTGTCCTACGCACAAATCGCCGCCCTGTTCGGGCGGACCGAGGGCTGGGCGCGGGTGACCTTCCTGCGGGCCAAGCGAAAGCTGCAACAACAGATGGCAAAGGAGGAACAAACATGAACCCTATTACCTGTAATGTGATCCGGGACCTGCTCCCCCTTTACGCCGAGGGCGAGGCCAGCGCCGACACCCAGGCCCTGGTAGAGGAGCATCTGGCGGTGTGCCCCGCCTGCGCCGCCCAGCTGGAGGAGCTGAAGGCTCCGCTGGCGGTCCCCCCGGAGACCGAGCAGCGCATCATGGCCCGGCTGCGCCGGAAGCGGCGGAACCGGCTCATCCGCAATAGCATTATCGCCGTGGTGCTGGTGGTGCTGCTGGTGGTGTTGCCGGTGGTCAGCGTCATGCAGGACACCGCCGTGGAGCTGGACGCTTCGGACATTCTGGTGGAGACCACCAGCACCGGCCAGACCCGGCTCCAGCTCAGCGACCGGGCCAGAGGCAGCGTTCTCAACGTCATTTACACCCAGGACGAGGCGGGCAGCGCCACGGCGTATGTCTCCCTCCAGAACGGCACCCGGCTGTCCCTGCTGCCCTGGCGGTTTTACTGCCTGCTGTACGGCTGGGATTACTATAGCCGGGACGAGCAGATGGACGTTTACGACATCACCTGGACGCTGGAGGACGGCGCTGTCACGGGGATACAGTATGACTACACCTCCGGCTTTGGCAACTGCGACAGCGTGGTGCTCAGCGACGCCTTCATCGCGGTGTACTACCAGCCGGGCATCGAGGAGGAGACCGGGCCGTTTGACATTTATATGAACGCCCTGACCGGTGAGGTCTTTGAAACCGCCGGCTCCGGCGGTCAGTGGACAGAGGCGCAGTTGAATGAAATGGTTTACTCCCACTACGAGGTGCCGGACAGCGAGGAGCGGACGCTGATTTGGGAAAAGGAAACCGCAGATTGAACCGAGAGGGCCTGCCAAACCCGGCAGGCCCTCTTTGTGTGAAAAAGCGAAACCCGAAAAGTTTACAGCCTGTAACGATTTTTCACTCTTTGTTGCTTGCCTTTCTGCGGCTTGCCTGTTATATTCATAGAAGTGCAAAGAAAGCCGCCCAAACAAACCAAAGAGGACGGTGCACCACGAAAAAGGAACCCGGACAGTATCTGAAAAACGCCCATTATTCTGGCAAAACCGCACAACGAAAGGGACAGCGCGACCTTAAAAGTTTTTTAATTTTTCTTTGATTTTACGTGACGTATGTGTTATACTAGAAAAGCGATACAGCGTAAGTGTCGTTTCTGCGAAAAAATCCCCGGTGACGGAGCCCTTTTCTGTGCGGCTGCACCAGTTGAGCGCGGCTTCTCCCGGCTACATCGTCCGCTTTGGACTTTTGAATAGATTGAAAAGAGGGAGTTACCTTGTACAAATATGTGATTCACGGCGGGAAACCGCTTTTTGGTGAAATCGAAATCAGCGGCGCAAAGAACGCCGCCGTTGCCATCCTGCCCGCCGCCCTGCTGGTGGATGGCGTCTGCCGCATCGAGAACATCCCCCAAATCAGCGACGTGACCCTGAGCCTGGAGATCCTCCGGGAGCTGGGGGCAGGCGTCCGCTCCATCAACAAAAATACCGTCGAAATCGACTGCCGTCATATCCGCAACTTCTGCGTTCCCGATGACCTGTGCCGGAAAATGCGCGCCTCCTATTACCTCATCGGCGCGCTGCTGGGACGGTTTGGCCGGGCGCAGGTCTCCATGCCCGGCGGGTGCAACCTGGGTGTGCGCCCCATCGACCTGCACATCAAGGGCTTTGAGGCGCTGGGTGCCAATGTGGATGTCCTGGGCGGCTTTGTTTATGCCAACGCCCAGGAGGGTGGTCTCTCCGGGGCCACCGTCTATATGGACCAGGTCAGCGTCGGCGCGACCATGAACGTGATGATGGCGGCGGTGCTGGCAAAGGGCCTGACCGTCATTGAAAACGCCGCCAAAGAGCCTCATGTGGTAGATTTGGCGAACTTCCTGAACTCCATGGGGGCCGACATCATGGGGGCCGGTACGGACGTTATCAAAATTCGCGGCGTGGAAAAGCTCCACGGCGGCACCTATTCCATCATCCCCGATCAAATCGAGGCGGGCACCTATATGGCCTGCGTCGCCGCCGCCGGGGGCAACGTCCTCATCAAAAACGTCATCCCCAAGCACCTGGACTGCATCACCGCCAAGCTGGTGGAGATGGGCGTGGAGATCCGGGAGGACGGAGACGACATTCGCGTCATCCGCAAGCACGGCCTCAAGCGCACCAACATCAAAACCATGCCCTATCCCGGCTTCCCCACCGACATGCAGCCCCAGATGACCGCCTGTCTGTGCCTGGCCCAGGGGACCAGCATGGTCAACGAGGGCATCTGGGAGAACCGCTACCGCTACGTGGAGGAGTTCAAGCGCATGGGCGCGAAAATTCAGGTGGACGGCAAAATCGCCGTGGTGGAGGGCGTAGACCATCTGACCGGCGCGCCGCTCCAAGCCTGCGACCTGCGGGCCGGGGCCGCCATGGTGGTGGCTGGACTGGCCGCCGTTGGAACCACCGAAATCGGCTCCATCCACTATATCGAGCGGGGTTACGACGACCTGACCGGCAAACTCCAGGGCGTGGGGGCGGACATCCGCATCGTGGACGTTCCTGACGACGACATTCGCACCGAGAGCCACGCGGGGTGAATAGCCGTTAGCTCTTAGCTCTTAGCTTTTAGCTTGGCGGTGCTGAACGAGTTGTTCGTGACCAGTGACTAGTAGTGATTAACTTTTTTGCTGTATACTTATGGTATGCAGTATCTGACTAACAGCTAAACTTTTTCCGGGGCGGTTCATAGGCCCTGTTTGAACCGTCCCATTTCCAGATAAATAGTGTCGAAAAAAGCCGCTGTCTCTGGCAGCCGCTTTTTTCATGTTTTCCTATGATTTGATTGTCTTTGGTATATGTAAGGCGGCTATGGGCCGCCCTACAGAAGCGTGGTAAAAAATTCCTGAGCAAAACTGCTGTGGCTGATGCAAAGAGAGAGCCGCAACAGCAAGCATTATCCCTACTAACAGCTAATAGCTAATAGCTAACAGCTCAGATGAGGTGAGCCTATGTTACTACGGACGCTGGCCAGCGGCTCCAGCGGCAACTCCATCCTGATTCAAAGCGGCAGCTCTGCCGTGTTGGTGGACGCGGGCATTTCCTGCCGTAAAATCACCCAGCGACTGCGGGACTGCGGCCTGATGCCGGGGGACCTGAACGGCATTTTGGTCACTCACGAGCACACCGACCACATCGCGGGGCTGGGGGTGCTGATGAAACACTGTAACGTCCCCATCTACGCCAGCGGGGGGACCTGCGCCGCTCTGGTGCGGAAGTACCCCGTCACCCAGAACCACCTGATGCTGGTTCCCGCCGGGACCTGCTTCGACCTGGCGGGGCTGACCGTGACGGCTTTCCCCACCCCCCACGACGCCGCCGACAGCGTGGGCTACCGCGTCTCCGACGGGAAAAAGTCCGCCGCCGTCGCCACCGACCTGGGCCAGGTGACGGATTACATACGGAGCATCCTCACAGGGACCGATTTGGTGCTGCTGGAGAGCAACCACGACATCGCTTCCCTGCGCAGCGGCCCCTATCCCTACTATTTGCAAGAGCGCATCCTCAGCGACATCGGCCATCTGTGTAACGAGGCCGCAGCGGAGCTGGCGGTTTATCTGGCCCGCCAGGGTACCAAGACACTGGTGCTGGGTCACCTGAGCAAGGAGAACAACACGCCGGAGCTAGCCTATTCCGTGGTGCAGAACGCCCTCCAGCGGGAAGGGCTTTCTCCCCGGCTGGGGCTGGCGCCCAGGGATGAGCTGAGTCAAATTTACGAAGTGTAAGAACAATTTGCGGGCGCACTGGCGCGAAAAAATCACCAGGCTGAAAGCGGGAAAAGCATGTATTCGATCACCGTCCTCTGCGTGGGCAAGCTGAAAGAAAAATTCTACATCGCCGCCGTGGAGGAGTACCAAAAGCGGCTGCGGGGCCTGTGCCGCCTGGACATCGTGGAGTTGGCCGAGGAGCGGCTGCCGGACGCTCCCTCTCCCGCTCAAATCCAGTCGGCGCTGGAGAAGGAGAGCCGCCGCATTCTGGCAAAGGTCCCCTCCAATGCGGCGCTGATCGCCCTGTGTGTGGAGGGCAAGCTGCTGAGCAGTGAGGAGCTGGCCCGGCAAATCAACGCCTTCGGCAGCGCCGGGCGCTCGTCCCTGTGCTTCGTCATCGGGGGGAGTTACGGCCTCCACCCCAACGTGAAGGAGGCCGCCCAGCTGCGGCTGTCCATGTCCCCCATGACCTTCCCCCACCATCTGGCGCGGGTGATGGTGCTGGAGCAGGTGTACCGGGCGTTCCAAATCAACAGCGGGACGAAATACCACAAATAAACCGCGCCGGGAAAACGATATGCCCCTCCTATTTGTAAAAAACGCCAAAAACGAACGCCCGATTTTGTCATAAAAGTAGAATATTCAAAATAGGGGTTGCTTTTTCCGAAAGAGGTGTTATACTTACATTAAGGAATTTGAGAAACCGCTTACCAGAAGTTTTTCACACCCTTTACAAATCAAATAACCGCTTAGAGTCATGAGCAAGGGAACAGAGGCCCGAAAGGGTCGTTATTACCCTTGTCTTTTTTTACGCTTTTTTCAACATCTGAGGTATTTTTTATGGATCAGCGATTTTATGACGCGGTGATGGCAAACCCCATCATTGCGGCAGTGAAGGACGACCAGGGGCTGCAAAGCTGCCTGCGCCGGAAGGACATTCGGGTGGTGTTCATCCTCTATGGCGACATTTGTAGCATTCCGGACATCGTCGCCGCAGTCCAGAACGCCGGGAAAATTGCCCTGGTCCACGCGGACCTGATTTACGGCCTCGCCACCAAGGAGATCGCCGTAGACTTCCTTCACCAGAACGCCAAGGTGGACGGCATCATCTCCACCCACCAGAACCTCATCCTGCGGGCCAGAGAGCTGCGGATGTACACGGTGCTGCGCATCTTCATCCTGGACTCCATGTCCCTCCAGGAGGCGGGCAACATGAGCAGCGTGGGGCCGGACTTTTTGGAGATCCTGCCCGGCGTCATGCCCGACATCATCCGCCGTCTCCACGCCGCCACGAAAATCCCTCTGCTGGCCGGCGGGCTGATCGACGCCAAAAAGGACGCCATCAGCGCCCTGGACGCCGGGGCCACCGCCATCTCCACCACCAACGAGGCCGTTTGGGATATGTAGTTGAGCTGTTAGCTATTAGCCATTAGCTGTTAGTTTGTAGAATGCGCTGTTTCGGCAGCACTTTGACCCGGCGTAGTAGAAGTTTTCCACGCAGAACTGCCTTTTCGTAAGCGACCACACCCCTTGCCTCCCCTTTGAAGCGCTGGCCGACAGGGAGGGGCGAAGCCCCGGAAGTGCCCTTGACGGCAATGGCCAATTCCTCTTTAGCGCGAATGCAGGGAGCTATGGCCCTTTTGGGCCATGCGAGTCGCAAAGGGGAGGTGGCACGGCGCAAGCCGTGACGGAGGGGTTCCCAGCACAAGGCGGAGCAAAGGGAATCGTCAATTTTTGTTTGCAATGTTGTTTGTGATAGAGGGCAGCGCCGCGACCCTCATTCTGTGGCGCTGCCGAACGCAAAAAACCAAAAGGAGGAATCGCACACATGGCAAAGTACATCATGGCATTAGACTCTGGCACCACGTCCAACCGTTGTATCCTGTTCAACGAAGAGGGCGAGATGGTCAGCGTCGCCCAGAAGGAGTTCACCCAGTACTTCCCCCAGCCCGGCTGGGTAGAGCACGACGCGACGGAGATTTGGCTGACCCAGTACGCCGTAGCGTCCGAGGCACTGACCAAGGCGGGCGCCGAGGCCAGCGACATCGCCGCCATCGGCATCACCAACCAGCGTGAAACCACCATCGTCTGGGACAAGGTCACCGGCGAGCCGATCTGCAACGCCATCGTCTGGCAGGACCGCCGCACTGCGGAGTACTGCGACACCCTGGTGGAAAAGGGCCTGACCGACGAGTACCGGGCCAAGACCGGTCTCATCATCGACCCCTACTTCTCCGCGACGAAAATTCGCTGGATGCTGGAGAACGTCCCCGGCGCACGGGAAAAGGCGGAGGCCGGACAGCTGCTGTTCGGCACCGTAGAGACCTGGCTGATCTGGAAGCTGACCGGCGGCAAGGTCCACGTCACCGACTACTCCAACGCCGCCCGGACCATGCTCTTCAACATCATCGACCTGAAATGGGACGAGGACATCATGGCTGAACTGGGCATCCCCGCCTGTATGCTGCCGGAGGCCAAACCCTCCAGCTGTATCTACGGCCAGACCACCGCCGACCTGTTCGGGGAGCCCATCCCCATCGCCGCCGCCGCAGGCGACCAGCAGGCCGCCCTGTTCGGTCAGACCTGCTTCAATCCCGGCGAGGCCAAGAACACCTACGGCACCGGCTGTTTCCTGCTGATGAACACCGGCGAGAAGCCCGTGTTCTCCAAAAACGGCCTGGTGACCACCATCGCCTGGGGCCTGGACGGAAAGGTCCAGTACGCCCTGGAAGGCTCCATCTTCGTGGCCGGTTCCGCCATCCAGTGGCTCCGGGACCAGTTGAAGGTAGTGGACTCCGCCGCCGACTCCGAGTACTTCGCCAAGAAGGTGCCGGACACCAACGGCTGCTATGTGGTCCCCGCCTTCACCGGTCTGGGCGCGCCCTACTGGGACCCCTACGCACGGGGGACCATCGTGGGCCTGACCCGGGGCACCAACCGCTATCACATCATCCGCGCCACCCTGGAGTCCCTGGCCTACCAGACCTATGACGTGCTCAAGGCCATGGAGGAGGACTCCGGCATCAAGCTGGCCGCCCTGCGGGTGGACGGCGGCGCTTCCGCCAACGACCTGCTGATGCAGATCCAGGCCGACATCATCCAGGCCCCTGTCAACCGCCCCGCCTGCGTGGAGACCACCGCTCTGGGCGCGGCTTACATGGCCGGCCTTGCCGTGGGTTACTGGAGCAGCAAGGAGGAAGTGATGATGAACTGGACCATCGACAAGGTCTTTGGCCCCAAGATCAAGCCCGCCGCCAGAGACAAGCGGGTGCTGGGCTGGCGGAAGGCCGTGGGCACCACCTTCGGCTGGGCCAAAGAGTGAGAGATTCGCTGATTTGTTTTCCCTGTTGTACGAAATCAACTTATGATATTGAAAGAGGAGTGAATGAATCGTGTATGACGTAATTATCATTGGCGCCGGTGTCATCGGCAGCGCGGTGGCTCGCTTCCTTTCCCGCTACCAGGTGAACGCCTGTGTCATCGAGCGGGAAGAGGATGTGTGCTGCGGCACCTCTAAGGCCAACAGCGCCATCATCCACGCCGGGTTCGACGCCGCCGCCGGGAGCCTGAAAGCCCGGCTCAACGTCCAGGGCAGCGTGATGATGCCCGCCCTGGCGGAGGATCTGGACGTACCCTTCCGGCGCAACGGCAGCCTGGTGGTCTGCATGAACGAGGAGGACCGCCCCAAGCTCCAGGCCCTGTATGAAAACGGCCTGAAAAACGGGGTCGAGGGGCTGGAGATCATCGACGGCCAGCGCCTGCGGGAGATGGAACCCAACATCAACCCCGACGCCGTGGCCGCGCTGTGGGCGCCCACCGGCGGCATCGTCTGCCCCTTCCACCTGACCATCGCCCTGGCGGAGAACGCCAACACCAACGGCGTGGAGTTCAAGCTGAACACCGAGGTCAAGGCCATCTCCCCCCGCAAAGAGGGCGGCTGGGCCGTGCAGACCGACAAGGGCGTGTTCGACGCCAAGTGCATCGTCAACGCCGCCGGTGTGTACGCCGACATCTTCCACAACATGGTCAGCGGCGAAAAAATTCACATCACCCCCCGCCGGGGCGACTACTGCCTGCTGGACCGCTCCACCGGCGGCTTCGTGAGCCACACCATCTTCCAGCTGCCCGGCGCGCTGGGCAAGGGCGTACTGGTCAGCCCCACCATCCACGGCAACACCATCGTTGGCCCCACCGCCTTCAACATTGAGGACCGGGAGGGCATCAACACCACCGCTGAGGGCATTGCCGACCTGACCGCCAAGGCCGGGACCACCGTCCCCAACCTGCCCATCCGTCAGGTCATCACCAGCTTCGCGGGCCTGCGCGCCCACGAGGACGGCGACGAGTTCCTCGTCGGCGAAGTGGCCGACGCCCCCGGCTTCATCGACTGCGCGGGCATCGAGTCCCCCGGCCTGTCCTCCGCCCCCGCCATCGGCCTGGAAGTGGCCGAGCTGCTGCGGGACAAGCTGAATTTGCAGGAGAACCCCAATTACGTGGGCAAGCGCAAGGGCATCCTGGACCCCAAGACCCTCTCCAAGGAGGAGCGCACCGCCCTCATCAAGGAGCAGCCCGCCTACGGCCAGATCATCTGCCGCTGCGAGAGCGTCAGCGAGGGCGAGATTTTGGACGCCATTCACCGTCCCCTGGGCGCAAAGAGCCTGGACGGGGTCAAGCGCCGCACCCGCGCCGGTATGGGCCGGTGTCAGTCGGGCTTCTGTAGTCCCCGTGTGATGGAGATTTTGGCCCGGGAGCTGGGCGTCAGCCAGAGCGACATTACCAAGTGCGGCGGGGCCTCCAGGCTCATCGTCGGCACGGCAAAAGACCGGGTCTAAGGAGGGAGAGCCATGAAAAACTATGACATTGTGATTGTCGGCGGCGGCCCCGCCGGTCTTGCGGCGGCCAACGCAGCCTATGACGCGGGCGCCAGAAGCATCCTCATTCTGGAGCGGGACAAGGAGCTGGGCGGCATCCTGAACCAGTGCATCCACAACGGCTTCGGCCTGCACACCTTCAAGGAGGAGCTGACCGGGCCGGAGTACGCCCACCGCTTCGCGGAAAAGGTCTACAAGAAGCAGATCGAGTACAAGCTCTCCACCATGGTCATGAACATCTCCCCGGAGAAAGTCGTCACCGCCATGAACCGGGAGGACGGTCTGTTCGACATCCAGGCGAAAGCCATCGTGCTGGCTATGGGCTGCCGGGAGCGCAGCCGCGGCGCGCTGAACATCCCCGGCTACCGTCCCGCCGGTATCTACTCCGCCGGCACCGCTCAGCGGCTGGTGAACATCGAGGGCTTTATGCCCGGCCGGGAAGTGGTCATCCTGGGCAGCGGCGACATCGGCCTCATCATGGCCCGCCGCATGACCCTGGAGGGCGCGAAGGTCAAGGTCGTGGCCGAGCTGATGCCCTACTCCGGCGGCCTGAAGCGGAACATCGTCCAGTGCCTCAACGACTTCGACATCCCCCTGAAGCTGAGCCACACCGTGGTGGACATCGAGGGCAAGGAGCGCGTCACCGGCGTGACCATCGCTGAAGTGGACAGCCACAACAAACCCATCTCCGGCACCGAGGAGCATTACGACTGCGACACCCTGCTGCTCTCCTGCGGTCTGATCCCGGAGAACGAGCTGTCCCGGGACATGGGCGTGGAGCTGAACCGGGTCACCAACGGCCCCACCGTCAACGAGAGCCTGGAGACCTCCATCCCCGGCGTCTTTGCTGCGGGCAACGTGCTGCACGTCCATGACCTGGTGGACTTCGTCTCCGAGGAAGCTGCCGCCGCCGGACGCAGCGCCGCCGCTTACGTGGCGGGCGGCCCCGCCGATGGGGCCAGGAACGACATCCCCGTGGCCGTGGAAGGCGGCCCCCGCTACACCGTCCCCTGCACCATCGACCCGGCCAAGGTTGGCGACGAGCTGGTGGTTCGGTTCCGTGTGGGCGGCGTGATGAAGAACCGCTTCGTCAACGTCTATCTGGACGGCGACCGGGTCATCCACCGTAAGCGGCCCGTCATGGCCCCCGGCGAGATGGAGGAAGTCAAGCTGAAGCGGGCCATGTTCGAGGCCCATCCCGATTTGAGCAGCATCTGCATTAAAGTAGAGGAGGCGTGACAGATGGAAGTCAAAAATTTAACCTGCATTGGCTGTCCCATGGGCTGTCCGCTGGAAGTGACGATGGAGAACGGCGAGGTCCTCTCTGTCACCGGCAACACCTGCCCCCGTGGTGCGGCTTACGCCCGGAAAGAGGTCACCAATCCCACCCGCATCGTCACCAGCACGGTCCGCGTGGTGGGCAGCACCACCGGCGCGGTGGCTGTCTCCTGCAAGACCGCCAGCGACATCCCCAAGGGCAAGATCTTCGCCTGCGTGAAGGACATCGCCGGGGTGTCGGTAGAGGCCCCCGTCCACATCGGCGACGTGGTCAAGGCTGACGTGGCCGGCACCGGCGTGGATATGATCGCCACCAAGGAAGTTATGTAACAATTTCCCAGCCCCCGACGGTGCCCCTGCCGTTGGGGGTTTTGCGTCCTCAGGGGGCAAAATCGCCCATAAACCCGCCCTTTTACGGGCGGTTTGACCCGGCTGCGCCCCGCTGTGTGTGGTTTTTCGCTGGAACAGGGAATTATTTTGTCAAGTTTGTATATTATGTTATTTTTGTCTGGACAAAAGGCCAGGTCTTTTGTATAATATATTCTAGTGAACGTCACTTGCAATTTATATCAAAGTTTTTCGGAGGTGCCTTTTTTATGTCCTTTATGGAAACGTATGAAAAATGGCTGAACAGTCCCGCTCTCTCCCCGGAGGAGAAGGCCGAGCTGGAGGCTATCAAGGATGATCCCAAAGAAATCGAGTCCCGCTTCTTTGGCCCGCTGGAGTTCGGCACAGCCGGTCTGCGCGGCACCATGTGCGTGGGCCTGCACCAGATGAACCGCCACGTGGTCGGCCACGCGACCCAGGCGTTCGCCGAGGTGGTCAAGGCGGAAGGTCCCGAAGCCTGCGAGAAGGGCGTGTCCATCTCCTGCGACTGCCGCAACCACTCCCAGGAGTTCGCAGAGGAGGCCGCCGCTGTGCTGGCCGCCAACGGCATCAAGGTCAAGCTCTTTGACGAGCTGCGACCCACCCCGGAGCTGTCCTTCTCCGTCCGGGAGTATGGCTGCCAGGCCGGTATCAACATTACCGCTTCCCACAACCCCAAGGAGTACAACGGCTATAAGGTCTACTGGAGCGACGGCGCCCAGCTGCCTCCCGGCCCCGCCGACGTGGTGGCCGCCAAGATGAAGGAGCTGGATGTCTTTGACGACGTGAAGATCATGGACCTGGACGAGGCCAAAGCTCAGGGCCTGGTCACCATCATCGGCCCGGAGACCGACGAGAAGTTCCTGGCTAACGTCATGGGCCAGGTCATCGACAAAGAGTCCGTGGAGAAGGTGGCCGACACCTTCGGCATCGTCTACACCCCCTTCCATGGCACCGGCCACAAGCTCATCCCCGAAGCGCTCAAGCGCCTGGGCATGAAGAAGGTCTACTGCGTGCCGGAGCAGATGGTCATCGACGGCGACTTCCCCACCGTGGCCTCCCCCAACCCGGAGAACCCCGAAGGCTTCTATCTGGCCGTTGACCTGGCGAAAGAGCATGGCTGCGACCTGATCGTCGGCTCCGACCCCGACGCCGACCGCGTGGGCGTCATGGTCAAGAACTCCGCCGGGGACTATGTGGTCCTCACCGGCAATCAGACCGGCATCCTGCTGGAGGACTACGCGATCCAGGCCCGCAAGCGCGCCGGGACCCTGCCCGCCAACGCCTATGCCAACACCACCATCGTCTCCTCCGCCATGGCTACCAAGGTCGCTGAGGCCAACGGCGTCAAGTCCGCCCGCACCTTCACCGGCTTTAAGTTCCTGGGCGAGAAGAAGGACAAGCTGGAGCAGTCCGGCGAGGGCCAGGTCATCTTCTCCTTCGAGGAGTCCTGCGGCTACATGTTCGGCGATTACGTCCGGGACAAGGACGCCGTCACCGCCATCGTCATTGTGGTGGAAATGGCCGCCTACTACGCCACCCAGGGCAAGACCCTGTATGACGCCCTGATGGACTGCTACGCCAAGTACGGTTTCTACGGCGAAAAGACCCTGAATCTGGTCATGCCCGGCCTGGACGGTATGGCGAAGATGGCCGACATCATGGCCAAGCTCCACGCCACCCCCATGACCGAAGTGGCCGGCACCAAGGTGCTGGTGGCCAAAGACTACCAGACCGGCACCTCTACCTGCCTGGCCTGCGGCAAGGTGGAAGAGATGGAGCTGTCCGGCTCCAACGTGGTGGCCTACGACCTGGAGGACGGCACCACCTTCATCATCCGTCCCTCCGGCACCGAGCCGAAGATCAAGGTCTACATCCTGGCCAACGCCCCCACCAAGGAAGAGTGCGACGCCAAGGTTGCCAAGTACGCGGCCTTTGCCCCCTCCATCAAGGAGCTGTAAGCAAATCAGCCTGAATTAGTACAAAAATAAGCGCGGCTCCGAGAGTGTTTCGTTCTCGGAGCCGCGTTTTCGTTTCAATAAGAACTAATCGGAATCGACCCGTCATCCTCCTGCTTCTCAATGGCGCGGACAGTCAGGGGATAGCTGTATTTGTCGTTCACCTGGACGGTGACGGTGTCCCCCACCCGGCGGCCCAGCAGGGCCTTGCCCACCGGGGAGACGTTGCTGATGAGGTTGTGCAGGGCGTCCTCCTTGACGGCGGTGACGATTTGGAACACTTCCTCCTCCTCGTCCTCGTCGAACCAGACGGTCACTTTGTCGAACAGCCCCACCTGATCCGGGGCGGAGCGGTCAGTGATGACACGGGCGGTCTCGATCATCTTCTCCAGGTAGCGGATGCGGCGCTCGTTCTGGTTCTTCTCCTGTTTGGCGGCCTTGTACTCGAAGTTTTCGCTCAGGTCGCCGAAGGCGCGGGCGGTTTTCACTTCCTCCAGCAGCTTGGGCCGGAGGGTGATGCGGCGGTAGTCCAGTTCCTCCCGCATTTGCCGCAGGTCGTCGGCGGTCAGTTGATCGTGCATACAATTTATCTCCTTTTCATTGGATACGGCCTACACCAGTGCGAAATTCCGCAGCAGGAACAGCCAGAAGGTGATGGACACGGAGGAAAGCAGCGTCGCCAGCACAATGACGTTGGCGGTCAGCACCCCGTCCCCGTGCATATTCTTCGCCATGACGTAGCAGGAGACGGTGGTGGGCGACCCCACCATGATGAGGATAGCCACCATTTCGCTGCCCCGGAACCCCAGCCACGCCGCCACAGGCAGGAACAGGGCGGGCAGGACCAGCAGCTTGATGCAGGTGGCGACGGCGGCGGGTTTCCACTTTTTCAGCGCCTCGGTGCCGGAGAAGGTGGCCCCCACCACCAGCAGTGCCACCGGCGTGGCGGTGTCCCCCACCATGTCCAGGGTGGAGGTCACCAGCGTGGGCAGGGTGACGCGCAGCAGGGCGAAGGGCAGTCCCGCCAAGATGCCTAAAATAATCGGGTTTTTCAGTACATTGAGACAAGCCGTCCTGACCCGCGCTCCGCCGTCGGCAGGGGGAGGCAGAAGCTGGCCGTTTTCGTCCACCTGGGGCGAAAAGGACAAAATCAGCACCGCGTAAATGTTGAAAAACGGCACCGCCGCCACGATCATCATGGGCACCATGCCCGCGTCGCCGTAGATGTTGACGGCGAAGGCGATGCCCAGAATGGCGGCGCTGGACCGGGCCGCCGCCTGGGAGAAGGCCCCCACCATGGAGCGGTCTTTCAGCAACAGCCAGGACAGGCCCCACACGCCGCCGAACATGATAGTCGTCACCACGAAGCAGAACAGGCAAAAGGAGGGGTCGAAGTCGCTGTAAAAATCCATCTGGGACACCGACTGGAACAGGCTCACCGGCAGGGCGCATTTGAACACGTACTGGTTCCCCGCCTTGGAAAAGCCCTCGTTCAAAATGCCCACCCGCTGCAACACCCATCCCAGCAGAATCACCAGGAACACGGGCACCGTGGCGTTGACCGCAAACAGAAAATTATCCATGAAAGACTTCCCCTCCCGCCGCCGGGCGATGCCCCCGGCAGAGAGGTATTATAGCACAGATGCGCCCATTGTGCCACACAAAATGCGCCCCGGTATTTCCCGCCGTTCAAAATTTCTTCGCAATTTCTTTGCAATTTGTCCAACATCTCTCCCCTGGGTTCTGCTATTCTATACTTGCAGCAAGCGAACAGGGCAACGCGAACTGCGCACAACGTTTTTTCATTTTTCTCCTTTCTTTTCTTTCTCTCTCTTTTCGCAAAAAAAGCCGTCGGGCCAAGGCCCGGCGGCTTTTGCGGTTTCTATCGGCGGTTCACTTACTTGGAAATTTTCACGGACTTTGTACTGCTCCAGGCGGAGTAATACTTGGTGCTGGAGACGGTCTTGTAGGCCCGGACGCGGACATAATACTTTTTGCCCTTGGTCAGGCTGGAAATGGTCTTGCTGACATTCTTATAACCGCTGACCGTTGTGGAATAGGTATCGCTGGAGAAATCACTGCTGGTTGAGATATAAATCTGATAGCCGGTGGCCTTGGAGTTCTTGTCCCACTTGACAGTCATCTTCTTGGAGGCACTGTTCGTCAGGCTGGAGATGGTGGGGCTGGTCAGGCGAACGGTGGTTTTGCCGGTGTAGCTGCCCTTGGTGCTGCCGGAGTAAGGCCGCACGGCGTAAACATAGGTGGTGCCGTTCTTGCTCTTGACGGCGGTGTCAGTGTAGCTGACGGTGGAGCTGCTGGTCACTGTGGCAATTTTGCTGTAGCTTCCGCCGGATTTCTTGCGGTAAATGTAGTAGCCGCTGGCCCCCGTGACCTTGCTCCACTTGACCTTGATCCCGCTGGAGGTGTTGGTCAGGCTGGAGATTTTGCCCGCCGTCAGGTACTTGATGCTCTTTGAAGCTGATGCACTGCTGGTGGAGCTGCCAGAATAAGCTTTCACATAGTAATAATAGGTAGTGCCACTGGAAACGCTGGTATCCGTCCAAGAAACGGTGGAACCACTGGTGATGGTCTTGACCTTGCTGTAGCTGCCGCCGGATTTCTTGCGGTAAATGTAATAGCCGCTGGCATTGGAAACCTTGCCCCAGGTGACCTTGACACCGCTGGTGGTGTTCTTGACGGAGGAGATGGTCGGCGCGGAAGGAGCCAGGTAGCTCACCTTGAAGCCGTTATTGGTGGCGTAGGTGGCCGCCGTGCTGCCGGAGTAGCACTTAAAGGTCAGAGAGGACAGGCAGTTCTTAAAGGAGCTGTCGGCAAAGGTGGTGCTTTTCCCGTTGACAGTGACGGTCTTCAGGTCATAGCAGTTCTGGAACGCTGCGTTTCCGATGGATTCTACGCTGCTGGGAATGGTGACGCTGGTGATGTGAGCGTAATACCCCTCGCCATAATTGTAATCCGCACTGACGTAAAACAGATAAGCGGGAATCTTCTTAACCGTAGAGCCAAAAGTGACGGTCAGACTGCTCTTGTCTGCTCCTGCGTTGTAGAAGGTACTCCCACTGTACCAGCAATCATCCAATGCTTTGGCGTTGATGGTAATACTGGACAGCTTTGTGCAGTTGTAAAAAGCGTTTATCCCGATGCTGGTGGTTCCGCTGGGGATAGTGACAGAGGTGATAGAGGTATTTTCAAAAGCGTAGTCGCCAACGGAGGTGATGCCGCTGCCCCAGGACACCGAGGTCAGGTCATAGCAGTTCTTAAATGCTTTAGAGCCGATGGATTCTACGCTGCTCGGAATGGTGACACTGGTAATGTGGGCATAATACCCCTCGCCGTAATTATAGTCTTTATCAACGTAGAATAAGTAAGCGGGAATCTTCTTGACTGTAGAGCCAAAGGTAACAGTCAGGCTGCTCTTATCTGCGCCTGCGTTGTAGAAGGTACTCCCACTGTACCAGCAATCATCCAATGCTTTGGCGTTGATGGTAATACTGGACAGCTTTGTGCAGTTGTAAAAAGCGTTTATCCCGATGCTGGTGGTTCCGCTGGGGATAGTGACAGAGGTGATGGAGGTGTTTTCAAAAGCATAGTCGCCAACGGAGGTAATGCCGCTGCCCCAGGACACCGAAGTCAGGTCATAGCAGTTCTTAAATGCTTTAGAGCCGATGGATTCTACGCTGCTCGGAATGGTGACACTGGTAATATGAGCATAGGTGCCACTGCTTTTACTGGAATCAACATAAAACAGATATGCGGGGATTTTCTTCACGCTGGAACCAAAGGTCACCTTAATTCCACTGCTACTGGCACCTGCATTGTAGAAAGTGCTACCAGCGTACCAGCAGTCATCTAATGTCTTTGCATTGATGGTAATGCTGGTCAGCTTCGTACAGTTGTAAAATGCCTGAAAACCAATGCTCGTAATGCTGGTGGGAATGGTCAAAGAGGTCATGGTGCTGTCCTTAAAGGCACTGCTACCAATACCAGTGACAGTGTAACCCCCCAACGTGCTGGGAATGGTGATGGATTTGCTGGAGCCGGTGTAACCCGTAACGGTGGCATACCCGCTGGAGACAGTGTAGGTCCAATAACCGGAGGTGTAATCCTGGGCGCTGACAACTGCATCTCCTTCGTCCTCGGCGTTTTCCTCGTCCTCAGCTTCTGCGGCGGCGACTTCTGCCTCCGCCTCAGCGGGTTCTTCTTCCGGTTCCGCTTCGGGTTCCTCTTCCTCGGTGGGTTCCTCTGCTTCTGCCTCGTCCTCGGCCTCTACAACGGAAGCATCCTCCGCTGTCTCTGCCTCAACTACA
>MSHH01000058.1 GCA_001941075.1 Oscillospiraceae bacterium Zagget6
TGATTCAAAGGGATAACCAGATTAAATTTTTCTGAACTGCTTTTCATTTGCCGTGTCCGGCGTTACAATGACAGTTGCTGCGGCAGGAGGAACATAACATGACGTATATGGAACAATTCACCCAGGGTCAGCTGCAAACGGCTTATGAGGAGCTGCGCCCGGACTTCCGGGAGAAGATGTTTCCCGGCGGACTGGAACAGGCCGGGGAGCTGGTTCAGCGGATGGCCGCGCTGATCTATCCGGGCACCGACTGCTTCGCGGAGCACTACCGCACCTGCTTCGAGTTTTACCTGACCTTCGCTCTGGCCCGGCTGATGGGCTGCACCGAGGAGCGGGCAGAGGCCCAGTGCAAGAGCAAATACGGCACCCTGCTGCCCATGATCTTTCAGGCGGTGGTGGAGCTGTGCCGGGAGGCCCTCTATCAGGTGTTCCCCACGTTGGAAGGTAAGTAAATACACCTCTTACATGACACAAAGCGAGGTTTTTTCTCAATGACAGCATCTCTTCAAGCCCTGTGGGTCTGGGTGACCAGCACCTTTGGGGGCAAGCTGGCCGCGTCCCTGTTTGTCTCCATGCTGCCCGTCATCGAACTGCGGGGCGGTATCCCCATCGCCGTGGGATTGGGGCTTGCCCCAAGGGTGGCGATCCCTGTCTGTGTGCTGGGCAACATCCTGCCCATCGTGCCGGTGATCCTCTTTATCAAGGCGGTGTTTGCCAAAATGCGGCAGTGGGGCGGCTTTTTTGCCAGTCTGGTGGACAAGCTGGAGCGCAAGGCCAACAAACACCGGGACGTGCTGGACAAATACGCCTGGATGGGTCTGGTGCTGCTGACCGCCGTCCCCCTGCCGGGGACCGGGGCCTGGACCTCCTCCCTGCTGGCGGCGCTGACCGGCATCCGGCTCAAACATGCCTTCCCCGCCATTGCCCTGGGGGTGGTCATTGCCGCCGTGGTCATCGGCACCCTGAGCTATGGGGTGGCGGCGCTGGTCTGAGGCGACACCCCTTTCCCCTTTTTGTCATAGTCTGAACCGGAGGCGATGGCGATGACAACGGTGATTTTGGCGGCGCTGGCCGCTGTAGGGCTGGGCGCGATGCTGTGGCTGCTGCTGGGGGCGTGTCTGATGCCCGTCGGTACAGAGGACACCCTGCGGGTCTGCCTGCTGGCCAGCGACGAGGGCGCGGAGGTAGAGCACACCCTCCGGGGTCTGAAATGGCTCCGCACGGCGGGGCTACTCCGGGCTGGGGTGGACATTGTGGACGCGGGTCTGAACGGCGAGGGCCGCGCCCAGGTGAAGCAGCTGCTGCGGCAGTATCCGGGGACGGAGTTCATCCAGACGGAACGGGAACCGCGGAATTGAAAGTAAAACGACTTTAGAAAGGCGGCGGCAGTATGGCAGAGCAAACGGCCCCTAAAACCGAACAACTCCAGGGCACTGTCACCGCTGTGATCTTCCACAACGACGAAAACGGCTACTCCGTCGTCCGCCTGAAGCACAAGGGGGAGCAGGTCACCGCCGTGGGCATTATGCCGGGCATTTGCGCTGGGGTTCAGGTGACGCTGGAGGGCAGCTGGGGCAGTCACCCCTCCTACGGCCCCCAGTTCAAAGCGGAGAAACTGGAGCAGAATTTGCCCACCGAGGAGGACGCCATCTTCGACTATCTGGCCTCCGGCATCATCAAGGGGGTCGGCCCCAAGATGGCCCGGCGGCTGGTGGACCGGTTCGGGGACAAGACCTTTGAGGTCATGGAAACTCAGCCGGAGGAGCTGGCAAAAATGAAGGGCGTCAGCCTGAAAAAGGCCCGCGCCATTCAGAAGGAGTATTTGCAGCGGGCGGGGATGCGCTCGCTGCTGGAATTTTTGACCCGCCACGCCATGCCCCCGGAGCTGGGGGTCAAGCTGTGGCGGCAGTACGGGGCGGAGGCGCTGACCGTCATTCGCGCCGACCCCTATGTGTTGGTGGACCAGGAGCTGGGAGTTCGCTTCCGGGACGCGGACAAGCTGGCCGCGTCCATCGGCGTGGCGGTGGACGACCCCCAGCGCATCGAGGCGGGGATCTATTACGTGCTGACCCACAATCTGGACTTGGGCCATGTGTTCCTGCCCCAGGACAAGCTGCTGGCCGCCGCGTCCCAGCTGCTCTCCACCCAGGAGACCCGCATTGGCGGCGACCTGCTGGCGGAGGGGCTGGACGCGCTGGCCCTCCGGGGCATGGTGCAGCAGGAGGCCATCGCCGGGGTGGATGCGGTCTATCGGGGGGACCTCTACGACGCGGAGGTCATTGTGGCCCAGCGGGTGGGCGAGATGTGCCGCCGGGAGCTGCGCGCCCCAAAGAACATTGACCGGCTCATCAATCAGGTGGAGCGGGAGCAGGGCATCACCTACGCCGCCCAGCAGCGGGAAGCGGTAGCGCTGGCGGCGCGGGTGCAGATCATGCTGCTGACCGGCGGCCCCGGTACCGGCAAGACCACCTCCCTCCGGGGGATTTTGGGTCTGTTCGACGCGCTGGGGCTGAAAACAGCTCTGGCCGCGCCCACGGGACGAGCTGCCAAGCGGCTCAGCGAGCTGTGCGGCGTGGAGGCCACCACCATCCACCGGCTGCTGGAGGCGGGCTACGACCCGGAGAGCGGCCAGCTGGCGTTCAGCAAGGACGAGGACGACCCGCTGGAGGCGGACGCCGTTATCGTGGACGAGATGTCCATGGTGGATATTCCCCTGATGGCCGCGCTGCTCTCCGCCCTGAAAAACGAGTGCCGCCTGGTGCTGGTGGGCGACCCGGACCAGCTGCCCAGCGTGGGGCCGGGTCAGCTGTTCGACCACCTGATTCGCTCCGGCGTGGTGCCGGTGGTGCGGTTGACGGAAATTTTCCGCCAGGCCCAGCAGTCCGCCATTGTGATGAACGCTCACCGGGTCAACCAGGGACAGATGCCCCTGCTGACCAACCAGGGGACGGGGGACTTCTTCTTCCTCCGACGGATGGACGGCGAGGCGGCGGTGGAGACCATTTTGGACCTGTGCAAGCGGCGGCTGCCGGAAAATATGCACATTCCTGCCAACCAAATTCAGGTGCTCTCCCCTACCCGGAAGTACGTCACCGGCACCGCCAACCTAAACAATGCCCTCCAATCGGCGCTGAATCCTCCCGCTCAGGATAAGAATGAGCGGAAATTCGGCTCCGTGGTGTTCCGGGAGGGAGACCGGGTCATTCAGGTTCGGAACAACTACGACATCATGTGGCAGGAGGAGCGTACCGGCAAGGCCGGGATGGGCGTGTTTAACGGCGACATCGGGGAAATCACCCACATCGGCCCCAAGGGGGAAGTGGTGACGGTGAACTTCGAGGGCAAGCTGGTGGAGTACACCGCCGACATGCTGCCGGAGCTGGAGCTGGCCTATGCCCTCACCGTCCACAAGGCCCAAGGCAGTGAGTACCGGGCGGTGATTTTGGCCGCGTGCAGCGGCGCGCCCATGCTGCTGACCCGGGGTGTGCTGTACACCGCCATTACCCGCGCCAAAGAACTGCTCATCATCGTAGGCAGCGATCAGGTGGTTTATCGCATGGTGGAAAATGACCGCCAGGCCCGGCGGTACAGCGGTTTGCGGGCCAGGCTTGTGGCGGAGGAGTAGAAAGGTCGGGGATTTGATTTCACTCGTTACCAATTTACCGAATAAAACCCTCTTGCATTTCGCCGCAGTTGTGCTATACTAACCTTGATACGACAGAAACAGCGGAGTGTCGTTTGCTGTCGAAGGACAAAAAACCGATAGAGAAAACCTTTGAAAAGCTCCGAAGATTTGCTAAAAACTGAATATAAAACATAAAAACGAACGTACATAAATTATACGTTCGTTTTTATGTTCGTTTATAGAGCTTGGAAAGAACCCGCCCCAAAAATGGGGGCGGGTTTATGTACGATTTAGTCAGCCAGAGCAGCGGTGATGATAGCCATGGAATAGACCTCCATGCCGTTGCAGCCACGGGACAGGTCGTTGATGGGAGCGTTCAGGCCCAGCAGGATGGGGCCGTAGGCGTTGAACTGGCCCAGGCGCTGGGCAATCTTGTAGCCGATGTTGCCGGAGTTGATGTCGGGGAAAACAAAGACGTTGGCGTGGCCGGCCACCTTGGAGTCGGGGCACTTGGTATGAGCGACGCTGGGGGAAACGGCGGCGTCGAATTGCAGTTCGCCGTCGATGGCCAGGTTGGGAGCCATTTCCTGGGCCAGACGGGTGGCCTCGCGCATCTTGTCCACGTCAGGGTCCTTGCCGGAGCCGTGGGTGGAGAAGCTCAGGAAGGCGACCTTGGGGTCGATGCCGAAGACCCGGCCACACTCCGCGCAGTAGATGCCGGTCTCAGCAATCTGCTCGGCGGTGGGATGGATGTTGATAGCACAGTCGCCGAAGGCCAGCACTTCGTTCTCGCCGGAGGCGGAGGCACGGACCAGAATGAAGCAGGAGGACACGCTCTTATAACCGGGCTTGGTCTTGATGATCTGGAGAGCGGGACGGACGGTGTCAGCGGTGGAATAAGTCGCGCCGCCCAGCAGGGAGTCGGCCACGCCCATCTTCACCAGCATGGTGCCGAAGTAGTTGCCCTTGCGCAGCATGGGGATGGCCTTTTCGGGGGTCATGCCTTTGCTCTTGCGCAGCTCGCAGAACAGGTCCACCATCTCATCGAAGCGCTCGTAGTTGTTGGGGTCGATGATCTGGGCGCCGCGAACGTTGTAGCCCGCTTCCTCAGCGGCGGCGAACACGTCGTCGGGGTGGCCGATGAGGATGGGGGTCAGGAAGGTGCTTGCCAGCAGACGGGAAGAAGCCTCCAGAATACGGGGGTCGGTGCCCTCGGTAAAGACGATGGTCTTGGGAGAAGCCTTCAATTTTTGGATCATTGCGCCGAAGCCGAAGTTAGCCATTGTATCAGTTACCTCCTTGGAATTTTCGCGTTTCTCATTGCGCGGAGACACAATTGGATAGCTTTACTTTAGCACGATGAACGACATTTTGCAACCCCTTTTTAGGCACATATTACAGTTTTTGGACAACTTATTTCGTTTCATTTGCAGTATGTTACAAATTTCACAATGTTAAAGGAAAATTCTTCGCCTTGGGGGGCGTTTCCTCTGCCGGAGAGGAGAACATTTGGAACAAAGTGCGCAAAGTGGGGAAATTGCGAAAATAACTCTTTTCCTCTCCCCCTGATGTGTGGTAGAATAGAAAAATAATCGTATGTATCTCGTTTGTATTTGATTTGTACCGGAAGGGAAGGAACAGACCCATGACCAACAAAGAGGAATTTATTCAGATTTTCAAGGAAAACATCAAGCGGCCCGGCGCGGATGAACTGCTGGACTATCTGGAGAACAAGAGCGACTTCTTCACAGCCCCCGCCTCCGCCCGCTACCACAGTGCCTTTGAGGGCGGACTGTGTGAGCACAGCCTGAACGTCTACGACTGCCTGGTAGATTATCTGAACCGCCCCCGTGTGCGGGAGGTCTACGAGCTGGATTACTCCGACGAGACAGTGGCGCTGGTGGCCCTGTGCCATGACCTGTGCAAAATCGGCTGTTACAAGTCCTCCGTCCGCAACGTGAAGCAGGTGGACGGCAGCTGGCGGCAGGTCCCCACCTTCCAGTTTGACGACCCCATGCCCTACGGCCACGGGGAAAAGAGCGTTTATATCATCAACGGTTACGTCCGCCTGACGAGAGAAGAAGCCTTCGCCATTCGCTATCACATGGGCTTCTCCGGCCCGGAGGACAACCGGGACGTGGGCAAGGTTTTTGACATGTACCCCCTGGCCTACGCCCTCCACGTGGCGGACAGCGAGGCCACCTACTTCCTGGAGGGGAAGGATTGAGCATGACCGCCCAAGACTACCAGAGGCTCTCCGCCCCCTTCCGCACCCCCGCCGGGGAGAGGGGCCTGAACGTGGCTAATTTCATCCTGACCCGGCTGTGCTATGTGGCCTATCCCCTGGCGCTCATCGTGCTGGCGGTGGGAAAAGACCCCCGGCTATTCCGGTCTGTGCTGGTCCCGGCGATTTCCTTCGCGCTGCTGTCGGTCTATCGGGATCTGCGCAACGCGCAGCGGCCCTATGAAGTGTTGGACATCCAGCCCCTCATTCACAAGGACAAAAAGGGCAAGAGCTTCCCCAGCCGCCATGTGTTCTCGGTGTTCGTCATCGCCATGACCTTTCTGTGGCTGCGGCCCCTGGTGGGGGCGGCGTTTCTGGCGGTGGGCGTGGCGCTGGCCTTGTGCCGGGTCATCGGCGGGGTCCACTGGCCCAGGGACGTCATTGCCGGGGCTGCGGTGGGAATCATTGCCGGTATTGTAGGGTACTGGGTGGTTTGAGGAAATCACTCCTCTGCAATATCCCTTTTTCGTCTCATTTGTCACTTTAGATATACCATTTTGTCGGAGGAGGAACACGATGGAGCTGAAAGAAACCAAGGTGGAAAGCACCTACTATTACAAGGGAAAAATCATCAACATGAAGGTGGACGACGTTCGTCTGCCTGACGGTCAGCTGGCCAAGCGGGAAGAAGTGGAGCACCCCGGCGGCTGCGCCATCGCCGCCCTGACGCCGGAGAACGAGCTGCTGCTGGTGCGGCAGTTCCGCTACGCCTATCAGGAGGAGATTCTGGAGATTCCCGCCGGAAAGCTGGAGAAGGGCGAGGACCCCTTCGCGGCCATGAAGCGGGAGCTGGAGGAGGAGACCGGCTGTGTCTCCAACACCTTCATCTACCTGGGGACCTGCTATCCCACCCCCGGTTACACCAACGAGCTGCTGCGCATCTGGGCCTGCCGGGTGACGACCAACATTGGGCAGCACCTGGACGCGGACGAGTTCCTGGAGGTGGAGCGCATCCCCCTGGACAAGGCGGTGGAGATGGTGATGAACAACGAGCTGCCCGACGCCAAGACCCAGATTGGCATTTTAAAGACTGCCAATCTGGTGCGAGAGGGCAAATTGTAATTCAATTCGCTGGCCCTGAAAAAAATTGAGTGTTCAATCCACAAACTGAGGTGTTGTTATGCAGCCTTCCTTTTTCTGTATCGGGTTTCAAAAGTGTGGCACCACCACCCTGTTCGATCTGCTGGAGCAGCACCGGGGCATTGCCCTCCCCCGGGACGTGAAAGAGCCCATGTACTACCGGGCACCGACGATTTTGCGTCCTGGCGGCAACCGCTACTATCAGTGGCGCTATTTCTCTCATATCTCACCGGACGACAAACGGCTGGTGGGAGAGGTCAACGCCGGGCTAAGCTATTGCCACTGCGCCCAGCGGCTGAAGGAGAACTTCCCACCGGAGACCAAGCTGATTTTTATGATGCGCAACCCGGTGAACCGGGCGTGGTCCGCCTATAAGTTCTTCGTTGCGCTGGGATTCCTGCCTCTCTCGGTGACGCGGGAGGACCTGCGATTGGGCCACGCGGTCGCCTTTGACCGCTATGTGCGGCAGGTGCTGGGGGACCCCAAACAGCGGGATAAAATCATGCAGCGGCGGCTGAAATACCTGGTCTTTTCACAGGGGAACTATGACACCTGCATCGGGGAATTTGACGATTATTTTCCCAACAGGAAATACATTCTCTTTGAGGAGTTTATCAAGAACCAGAAGGGCGTCTGTGAGGACCTGTACGACTTTTTGGGCGTGGAGCCGGACGAGAGTATCCAGTACGGCATTAAGGCCAACGAGACCCACCGGGCCGCCGCAAGCCCGCTGCGGGCGCGGGTCAGGAATGTTATCAAGGGAGGAGACTACTTCTTTGACGAATTCATTGGGATGCGGTGCTGGGCGCCGTCGGTCTATGGGGCCTACCATAAGCTCACCCGGCACCTGTACCACACCTGCACGGTGGAGGACACAGACAAGTCCAAAATGCTGCCGGAGACCCGGAAGCTGTTGGAGGACTACTACCGGGAGGAAAAAGAACGGCTGGAGGCGCGGTTGCAGAGGGATTTGAGCGACATTTGGTTTTAAGGCGGTGTAGTCATGGCAGAGCGAAACAGGACAAAAATGATGGGCGCGATTTGCGGCGACATGGCCGGTTCCATCTATGAATGGCACAACATCAAATACGTGCTCTCCGAGGACCAGCTGATTCAGGGAAGCGCCCGATTCACCGACGACTCGGTGATGACTCTGGCGGTGGCCGTGGGCCTGAAAAACGCCCTGCAAAAGTGCGGCAAACGCACCGGCTTCACTTCTGAGGACGAGACTGTCATTCGGGAGGAAGTGCAGCGCTCCCTGCGCTTCTACGGCCAGCGGTATCCCCGCGCCGGATATGGCGGTTCTTTCTTCCGTTGGCTGGCCAGCCCCGCCCCCAAGCCCTATAACAGCTGGGGCAACGGCTCCGCAATGCGGGCCTCCTATGCGGGATGGGCAGCCAAAACGCTGGAGGACGCGGAGCTGCTGGGGCGGCTCTCGGCGGAAGTCACCCACAACCACCCGGAGGGCGTCAAGGGCGCGGTGGCGGTGTCCGGCGGTATTTTCACCTTGCTGCACAGCGAAAACGAAGATGTGGCGGCCCGCAAGGAGGAACTGGCCCGCTACGAGGCCCAGCACTACGCTTTGGACTTTACTTTGGACGAAATTCGGCCCGGCTACACTTTCGACGTGTCCTGCCAGGGATCTGTCCCACAGGCCATTCGTGCCTTTTTGGAGGGCAGCAGCTACGCTGAGGTCATTGCCCTGGCCATCTCCATCGGCGGGGACAGCGACACCATCGCCGCCATTGCCGGGAGCCTGGCAGAGGCTGTGTATCCCATCCCGGAACAGATTCAGGAGCGGGCGCTGGCGCGGCTGGACGACACATTCAAACGGGAACTGAAAGACGCAGTTGATTTTTTGGAATGACGGTAGAATTACCGCCTGAAACGATTGTTTAAGGGGGATTTTTTTATGGTCAATCAACCGGTGAAAGGAAACAGCGGTCCACAGGACCGCAACCTGGTCTGGCAGGAGCAGAAGGTCACTTATGAGGATCGGTGCCGGGTGCTGGGGCAAAAAGGCGGCGTGTTCTGGCTGACGGGACTTTCGGGCAGCGGCAAGAGTACCATTGCCGTGGAGTGCGAGCGGCGGCTGAACGCCCTGGGGTACAAGGTCTACCTGCTGGACGGGGACAACATCCGCCACGGCATCAATTCCGACCTGGGGTTCACGGACGCAGACCGGAACGAGAACATCCGGCGGATCATGCACATCGCCCACCTCTTTGCCGACGCGGGCATCATCACGCTGGTCAGCTTTATCACGCCCTTTGCCGCCATGCGGCGGGAGGCCCGGGACTGCATTGGAGAGCCGTTCCACGAGATTTATGTCAAAGCCAGCCTGGAAACCTGCCAGGAGCGGGACCCCAAGGGACTGTATCAGAAGAACATCGCCAACTTCACCGGCAAGGACAGCGCCTATGAGCCGCCCACCTGCCCGGAACTGGTGCTGGACACGGAGACGCTCACCGTCAGCCAGTGCGCGGACCGGCTGATGGGGCTGGTGTTCCGCAGTTGCCAGCTGTGAGCGCTATGGAATACGAAGGGGCGCGTTTCGCTGCAATCTCTGCCCCCGCCGCTGCAACGCCCTGCGGACAGAGACAGAGGGCCGGGGGTTCTGTGGGATGCCCAGCCAGCCCCGGCTGGCCCGGGCTGCCCTCCACCAGTGGGAGGAGCCGCCCGTCTCCGGTACGCGGGGGTCTGGGGCGGTGTTTTTCTCCGGCTGCACCCTGCGGTGCGTCTTTTGCCAGAACGAACCCATCAGCCATCAGGGGCTGGGCAAGACCGTCACCGTCTCCCGCCTGCGGGAGATTTTTGGGGAGCTGATGGCACAGGGCGCCCATAACATCAATCTGGTCTCCCCCACGCCCTACGCCCACCTCATCGCGCAGGCGCTGGAGCAGCCGCCTGGCGTTCCCGTGGTGTGGAATACTGGTGGTTACGAGCGGGTGGAGACCCTGCGGATGCTGGAGGGCAAGGTGGATGTCTACCTGCCTGACCTGAAATATCTGGACCCAGAGAAGGCCGCCCGGTACTCTGGCGCGGCGGACTACCCTCAGCGGGCGACAGAGGCCATTTTGGAGATGTACCGCCAGGTGGGTCCTGTGGAGCTGGACGAAAACGGGCTGATCCGCCGGGGCCTCATCATCCGGCATCTGATTTTACCCGGCCAGGTGCGGGAGGCCAAGGCGGTGATGGATTGGATGAGCGAGCAGTTCCCCCCTGGGGCGGTGCTGTTCTCGCTGATGAGCCAGTATGTGCCCTTGGGTCGGGCGGAGGACTTCCCGGAGATCAACCGCCCCCTGCGCAAAGGTGAGTCCAGGTCTGCGGCGGACTATATGGCGAATTTGGGGCTGAACGGGTTCACACAGGAGCAGGACGCAGCCAGCGCCCGCTATGTGCCAAACTTTGATTTGACCGGGGTGTAGTTCAAAATTTCTTTGCAATTTCTTCTCAGTTTGTCCACCACCTTCCCCCTGTTCTCTGTTATTCTATACTTGCAGCAAGCGAACAGGGCAACGCGAGCTGCACCAACTGTTTTTCATTTTTTCTCCTTTCTTTTCTCTCTTTTCTCTAAAAAAGGCCGCCGGACGAAAGTCCGGCGGTTCTTTTGCATGTTGGGTGAATTTTTGCATAGGAAAGGCCCCGCGCAACAGCGCGGGGCCTGACAGACTCTTAGTAATATCTCTTGCGGTTTTTCCGAGCCGCCTCAGACTTCTTGCGACGCTTGACGCTGGGGCTTTCATAGTGCTCGCGCTTACGAACCTCAGCGAGGACCCCGGACTTTGCGCAGGAACGCTTAAAACGCTTCAGAGCATTATCCAGAGATTCGCCTTCTCTCACTCGAACTTCAGCCATTCTATTTTCCCTCCCTCCGAATATGCCCAGGGAGTCTAGGAACAGGGCACAGCAAACCATGCGACATGGTCTTGATTATAGTTATCATACGCCCTTGAACGTCATTTGTCAATAGGAATTTTGGGGATATTTTAAAATTCGCCGGCAAAACCACAGGAATTTTGGGGATTTTCACCGTGTTGCTTTGTTTGAGCGACGTTTTTTCATATGGATAAGCAAAAGCAGGGCGGCAGAAACCTGCCGCCCGAAGGAACCATTTCCAATGTGAATTTGTTTCTATGGGTGGCGCGCCGCCTCAGACGGGCCAGCACGCATCCTCTTCCTCCTCATCGCCGGTGACGACGGTGTGGAACAGCCCCTGAAGCCGGAAGCACAGGCGGATGACTCCCAGCATCAGCGCGGCGATCCCCAGGGAGACGCCAAGGATTTTGCATACGTTCTTCATGGAAAAAACCTCCAATGTTTCAGGTGGCGGACGGCGGCAGAGGGTTTCCCTCCTCGTCCAGGTGTTTCCACTCCTGCACAAAGGCAGGAACGAGTGCGCCGCCGGTTTTCCGCTGGTAGCGCAGGTAAAGCTCTTTGGCAAAGGCGGCCCGCTCCCGGCTGGCCTCCCGCCGGAGATAGGCGGGGTCCAGGTCCCAGATGCGCACCCGATCCAACCCGTCCGCGTCCTTGAGCAGCTCCGCCAGGGTCAGGCCCCGCTGTAGGTCCGCCAACTGGTAGCCCTCCACTGTTGGTTGCAGTGCGCTCTCGTCTCTGGAGTGGGCGTCCACCGCCGCCTGTACCAGCTTTAAGTCCTCCCCGGTCAGACCGGTGATTTCAGGGAGCCGCTGGGCGGAGCGCCAGCCGTGGAGTTCGTCCAGGGTGTCATTTTCCCGCCCGATGTCGTGGTAGGCGCAGGCCAGCAGCAATAAACGGGTGTCCAGCCGGGAAAGCGGTTCCTCCATGGCGCAAAACGCGCCGTGGCAGAGAGTGCGGTAGATGTGGCCGGGACCGTGGATGGGGCTGGCAAAGAGGACAGAGCTGTCCAGCTCCAGCGCCGCCTGCCGGAACAGGGGGTAGCCCGGCCAGCGGTGCAGACGGTCCACCAGGGGCTGGTTTGGTCCCCAGTCGGGCGTGGCGAGCAACTCCAACAGTGTCTGTACAGACATAGATGCCGCCCCCTCTCCTGCCAAAGCTTCTATCTGTATTATACCCTAAATGCGCCGGATTGTAAAGCCGGGGGTTGTAACGGAACTGTAAAAAACGCCGCTCCCAGTTGCAGGAACGGCGTTTCTTTGTGATTCAGTTCATGTGGTAAGGTAGGCAATCAGTTGGAAGATGCCCACAACCAGCAGGCCCAGGGCGAGGACGGCGCAGAGGATTCCCCGCACCAATTCTCCCTGTCCGCCTGGTTGGGGAAATTCCGGTTCCTGAAAGTCGGGGTCTTCCACGTGGCCCACCCGCCCGTGGCGGATGATCCACCGCCGGTTGAAAAACTGGGCGGACAGTGCGGCAAACGCGGGGAACAGCATAATGCCTGTGATGCCGGAAATCAGATCCATGGTGGCCATCCAGTAGACCATCAGCAAGATGATGATGACCATGTACACCACGCCCATCATAGCCCAAATACGTTTCGAGAGCATCTTACTCCTTGCCCTGCTGTTCCTTGAGCAGGTCGCGGATCTCGGTAAGCAGCTCTTCCGTGGTGGGGCCGGCGGGCGCAGGGGGTTCTTCCTCCTTCTTGGGCATGATCTTGTTGACCACTTTGACGATCCAAAACACCACGAAGGCGGTGATGAGGAAGGTGATGATGGCGTTGATGACCGCGCCAATGCCGAAGGGACCGACCTTAATGCCAGAGAAGTCGGTGCTGCCCATAATCAGCGCGATGATGGGGGTCAGCAGGTTTTCCACAACGGAGGTGACGATGGCGGTGAAGGCGGAGCCGATGACTACGCCGACGGCCATGTCCAGCACGTTGCCCCGCATGATGAAGGTTTTAAACTCGTCGATCCAGGATGGTTTTTTCATTGGTGTTCTCTCCTTTGTCTGTGATAAGTCTGGTGGGTACTATTTCTCAGGAGAGAACTTGCGGCGGTCTCCCAAAAGACGGGGTCAGTCCTGGGGCGGGATATAGGTCTTGGCCTTTTCCAACTTGGCTTTGCCACCCATATAGGGCCGCAGGGCTTCGGGGATGTTTACGGAACCGTCGGCGTTCAGGTTGTTCTCCAGGAAGGCGATGAGCATCCGGGGAGGCGCTACGCAGGTGTTGTTGAGGGTGTGGGCGAGCTTGGTGACGTTCTTGACCTTTTTGCGGCCCTTCTTGTCCACGGTCTCCACCTTCTCGCTGTAGCGGATGCCCAGCCGCCGGGCCTGAGCGTCGCCCAGGTTGGAGCAGGAGCAGACCTCGAAGTATTTCTTCTGTCGGGGAGACCAGGCTTCGATGTCGCAGCTCTTGACCTTCAAATCCGCCAGGTCGCCGGAGCAGCACTCCAGCTGGCGGACGGGGATGTCCAGGCTGCGGAACAGATCCACGGAGTTCTTCCACAGCACGTCATACCACTTCATGGAGTCCTCCGGGCGGCAGATGACGATCATCTCCTGCTTCTCGAACTGGTGGATGCGGTAGACGCCCCGTTCCTCCAGCCCGTGGGAGCCTTTCTCCTTGCGGAAGCAGGGGGAGTAGGAGGTCAGGGTCAGGGGCAGCTCCTGTTCAGGGATGATTTGGCCGTTGAAGCGGGCAATCATGGAGTGCTCGGAGGTGCCGATGAGGTACAGGTTGTTCTTGGGGTCGGTGACGGTGGGATCGTCGATTTTGTACATCATGGCGTCCATCTCCGGGAAGGACATGACGCCCTCCACCATCTCGCCGCGGATCATATAGGGCGGGATGACGTAGGTGAAGCCCCGGTCGATCATAAAGTCCCGTGCGTAGGCCAGTACCGCCTCGTGAAGCCGGGCGACGTCGCCCAGCAGGTAATAGAACCCGGTGCCGGACACTCGGCGGGCGCTGGTCAGGTCGATGCCGTTGTAGGCCCCCATGATGTCGGTATGGTAAGGGATGTCGAAGTCGGGCACCACCGGCTCACCGAACCGCTGGACCTCCACGTTGCAGGAGTCGTCGGGACCGATGGGAACGGAGGGGTCGATGATGTTGGGGATGACCAGCATGATCTCCCGTACTTTGCCGTCCAGCTCGGTCTGCTTTGCCAGCAGCGCCTCCCGTTCTTCGGACTCGGCGGTGACCTGAGCAGTGAGCTGGGCGATTTTGGCCTCGTTCTCCTCCGCTAGGGCGGGATTCTTTTTGGCCTGGCCCTTCAACATGCCGATTTGCTTGGAGAGGGCATTCCGGTTGGCCTGGAGCGCCTCTGCCTTCTGCTTGGCGTCCAGCGCCTGGGCGTACAGGTCGATGACCTGGTCCACCAGGGGCAGCTTTTCGTCCTGGAATTTGTTCTTGATATTCTGCTTGACAACCTCCGGGTTGTCGCGGACAAATTTAATGTCTAACATAACATCCACCTTGTTTTGTTGTTGACGGGACTGAGTTTCCCGTAAACGTATTTTAGTCTTACAGACCGCGCTGTGTCAATACAGAACGGGAAAAATCACGCCTTTTCCCGTTTGGGCAGCCCTTGCAGCGCGTCCAGCAGGTCGTTCAGGTCGTCCACGCCGTAGTATTCCAGCTCCAGTCGGCCCTTGCGCTTGCCGGAGACGATTTTCACCTTGCGGCCCAGCTTATCGCCCAAATCCTTGGCTGCCAGCGCCGCATAATCCACGGCCAGAGGGTCAGGCGCAGGTTTGGGCGGCTCCTCCGGCTGGGGGGCGGAGAGCTTTTTCGCCAGCTCTTCTGCCTGTCGGACGGAAAGCGAGTCGGCGATGATTTTCTCCGCCAGAGCGTACCGGGCTTCTTCGTCTGCTACGGAGAGGATGGCTCTGGCGTGACCGGCGGTGAGCTTGTCCTCCTCCACCAGGGCTTTGAGGTCCTCCGGCAGGGACAACAGTCGGACGGCGTTGGCTACCGCGCTGCGGCTCTTGCCCACCCGCTGGGAGACGGCCTCCTGGGTCATGCCGTAGTCCTGCATCAGCGTCAGATAGCCTTGAGCCTCTTCCATGGCATTCAGGTCCTCTCGCTGGAGGTTCTCAATCAGGCTCAGTTCCATGGCCTTGCGGTCGTCCGCCTCGATGACGATGACCGGTATCTGTTCCAGCCCCGCCTCCCGTGCGGCGCGCCACCGGCGCTCTCCAGAGATGATTTGGTAGTACCCGCTGGCAAGCAGCCGGACGCAGATGGGCTGAATCATTCCGTGCTGGCGGATGGAATCAGCCAGGTCGGAGAGGGCTTCGGCATCAAAGAACTTCCGGGGTTGGGTGGTGTTGGGCTGGACTTTCTCGATGGGTAGTTTGGTGACGCCCTCCTGCTCTGGTTCCAGGGCGGCCTCGCCCAGCAGGGCGCCCAGACCCCGGCCCAACCCGGAGGACGTGGTTCGTTTTGCCATTGCACTGCTCCTCTCTGTCTTTTGTTTTTCGGTGTTTCACGTGAAACATCACTTGTTCTTTGAAATGATTTCCCGCGCCAGTGCCAGATATGCCTCCGCACCTCTTGACCAGCGGTCATAGGCCATAATGGGCTTACCGTGGCTGGGGGCCTCGGACAGGCGGACGTTTCGGGGAATCAGGGTGTAGTAGACCTTTTTCTTGAAGTGCCGCTTGACCTCCTCCCCTACCTGGATGGAGAGGTTGGTTCGCCCGTCGTACATGGTCAGCAGTACCCCTTCGATGTCAATGTCCGGGTTCAGCTGCCGTTTTACAATGCGGATGGTGGACAACAGGTCGCTGAGGCCCTCCAGGGCGTAGTACTCGCACTGAACGGGAATCAACACACTTTTGGCGGCGCACAGCCCATTCAGCGTCAACAGCTCCAGGGAGGGCGGGCAGTCGATTATGATGTAGTCGTAGTCCGGCTCCAACACATCCAGCGCCTTTTTCAGCAGGTGTTCCCGGTCGGGGAATCCAATCAGCTCCACCCCGGCGCCTGCCAGGGACTTGTGGGAGGGCAGCACGTCACACCAGGGGGTGTGAGCCACCGCACGCCTGGGGTCTGCCCCGTTGACCAGCACATCATAGATATTTGGAGAAACAGCGTTTTTATCCACGCCCAGACCGGAGGTGGCGTTGGCCTGAGGGTCAAAGTCCACCATCAGTGTCCGCTGGCCCTGCTGCTGGAGGGCGGCGGCCAGGTTGACGGCGGTGGTGGTTTTCCCCACGCCGCCCTTTTGGTTTGCGATGACAATGCGTTTTGCCATAAACAGCCATGTCCTTTCTGTGTTTCACGGTACATGTCTATTATAGATGTTCTGCAAAATTATTTCAACTGTTTTGCGGCAAAAAACGCAAAAAATATGTTTCACGGAAAAATGGAGGGTAGAAAGCCCTTGTGTTTCACGTGAAACAACCGGCGAAACAGCTGCAAATCTTTCATTCTCCGAAGGAAATCAAGAAATTTTTCCATTTCCCGGCTTTCGACGGTATTTCCCCGCCCTTCCTGCTACACTATGAGAAAAGTATATGGAGGTGAGTGATTTTGCCTTTCACACGAAAGAGAGGGTTGTTTGAGAGCAACCGGGTGCTGTTCCTCCCAGTGGAGAACATCATACCCAATCCCAATCAGCCCCGGACGCACTTCAACCCGGAGGGGCTGAAGGAGTTGGCCGCGTCCATTCAAGAACACGGGGTCCTCCAGCCTTTATCTGTCAGGCGGCTGTCCGGTGGGAAATACGAGCTGATTTCAGGAGAGCGGCGGTTGAGAGCCTCCCGTCTGGCGGGGCTGGAACAGGTGCCTTGCATCCTGGTCAACGCCGACGATCTGGAGTCCTCCCTGCTGGCGCTGATCGAGAATTTACAGCGGCGGGATTTGGACTTCGTGGAGGAGGCCACGGCGCTGCAAACGCTGATCTCCACCTACCACCTCTCCCAAGAGGAGGCGGCAAGACGGGTGGGGAAAAGCCAGAGCGCGGTGGCAAACAAGCTGCGGCTGTTGAAGCTGTCCCCTGCCCTGCTGGACCGACTGCGACAGGAGCAGCTGACAGAACGACACGGACGCGCTTTGCTCCGCTTACCGGAGGAACAGCGGGAGCTGGCGATGGAATATATTGTAAAAGAGGGCTTGAATGTGGCTCAGACAGACGCTTACATCGACAGCTTGCTTTCCGACCAGCGGGAAGCGCCCAAACCCAGAGCCAAGCCCACCATTTACATCCGGGACATCCGCCTATTCTTGAACACCCTCCGCCGGGGAATGGAAACCATGCAGCGCAGCGGCTTGGACGCCACGTTGGGCAAGGCGGAGACGGAGCAGGACATCACCCTGACCATTACCATCCCCAAGCATAAGGTCAAGCCAAAGTAGGCAGTCACATGCAAGAGAAAATGCAAGTTGCATCGCCAAAAAAAGAGAGGCGGTGCTTTTTCTTTTGCCGATTGAAAAAAATAATTCATTGAATGATGAATTTGTGTGGAAAAGTTTCTGGAAGGGTGGTATAATAAACTTATCTATAAATATTTGTCTGACCGGCCTTCCTCTACTCCCGTTGCGCCGGAGACGCACCCTCTGGAGGAAACGCAATGCAGGAACTGATCGAGGCTGGTCTGCGGGAGATGGACCTCTCCCCCGCTCCGGGCGCGGCCCTGGCCCAATATGGTCGGCTGCTACTGGAGCAAAATCAGGTGATGAACCTGACCGCCATCACCGATCCTGTGGCGGTAGCCCAGCTTCATATGCTGGACAGCGCCGCACTGCTTCACACGGCGGACTTCGCCCACAAATCCGTGCTGGACGTGGGTACCGGTGCGGGCTTTCCTGGCCTGGTGCTGAAGCTGTGCCAGCCGGACATCCAACTGACCCTGCTGGATTCCCTGGACAAACGGGTTCAGTGGCTGGCCCAAATCACCCCCGCACTGGGGACAGCGGACGTGACTTGTATCCACGGTCGGGCGGAAGAGTTGGCCCTGCAAAGCGCTTACCGGGAGCAGTACGACATCGTCACTTCCAGAGCGGTGGCGGACCTGCGTGTGTTGGCGGAGCTGTGCCTCCCCTTCCTGCGGGTGGGGGGCGTGTTCCTGGCCATGAAGGGGCCTGACAGTGCCCCGGAGGTGGACCGGGCGAGCCGGGCCATTTCCGTGCTGGGCGGGCGGTTCCAGACCGCATACACTTACCAGATCCCCGGCACCGATGTAACGCATAAAGTCATTCGCGTGGAAAAGGTGCGTCCTACGCCGGAACGTTACCCTCGTCGGTTTGCAAAAATCAAAAAGGATCCTTTGTAAGGAACGGATATGAATTTTGCAAAAAGGACGCGAAACAGGGTGAATGCAGCGGTTATTTACGCCCCAAGAGAAAAGATTTTTTGGAAATTTAACAAATTGCTATTGCTATCACAGAGTTTTTTTGTTAAACTGATACATATAAGAGGTTGACAATGGGTATTGCAATCGTAGTCACCTCCGGCAAGGGAGGGACCGGAAAAACCTCCGTCGTGGGCGGTGTGGCCTCCTGCCTGGCCGCCATGGGCCACCGGGTACTGTGCCTGGATATGGACATCGGCCTGCGAAACCTGGATATGACGCTGGGCATGAGCGACCTGGTGCTGATGGATTTTTCCGACGTGATTTACCAGCGGTGTTCCCTCTCCCAGGCGGCAGTGGAGCACCCCAAAATCAAAAACATCTTCCTGCTGACGGCCCCCTTTAACAGCCGTGCCTCCCACTTTGACCAGCTGGACCTGATGACCCTGCTGTCCCAGGCCAGGCAGCAGTACGACTATTGTCTGATCGACAGTCCCGCCGGCATCGACGTGGGCTTTCAGCTGGCCGCTTGCGGCGCAGACCGGGCCATCGTGGTCTCCACCACCGAGCCTGCCGCCCTGCGGGACGCGCAGCAAGCCATTGCCCAGCTGCGAAAACAAGACATCCCAATCCATTTGGTGGTCAACAAGGTCTCCCGTAAGCTGTTGCGGAAGCTCCACACCACCATCGACGACGCCATGGACACTGCGGGCCTTCCCCTGCTGGGGGTAATCCCGGAGGACGGTCAGGTGCCCGTCTGCGGCGGCAAGGGCCAGCCGCTGATCCTCTGCCAACGGCGGGGCGCCTGCGCTGGGTACTATAACATCGCCCGGCGTCTGACCGGTGAACAGGTTCCGTTGCACCGGTTTTGAGCCGTTTCCCCCTTCTTCAACACAAATCAAACAGACCGGCGACGGCTGCATGACATGAAAGGAGCGCTATCATCATGAACATTGCACTTTTGGCTGACGAAAACAAGCAGGAACTGATGGTTCAGTTCTGCATCGCTTACTGCGGCATCCTGGCTAAGCACACCATATGCGCCACCAACACCACGGGACGCATGGTAGCGGAGGCCACCGGCCTGGATATCAAGCTATGCCTTTCCCACGAGCATGGCGGCAGCCAGCAAATTGGCGCCCGCATCTCCTACAATGAGATCGACATGGTGCTGTTCTTCACCGGTCCCAAGAATGATGACTATGTGGACGATTTGAAGTATATCTGTCACCTGTGCGACATCGGCAACGTCCCTGTGGCCACCAACATCGCCACCGCCGAAATGCTCATCATGGGCCTGAATCGGGGCGACCTGGACTACCGGGAGATTCTCTATCCTCGGAAGAAGCAGGTCATCGTCTGAGATTTGGCGCAAAACCGACCAACAGAAACAGGAGGAACCTTTCGCCGGAGGGTCCTCCTGTTTTTGCCTGTTTTCGCGTACTATTTTTCCTTTTTGATGCAAAAAAAGCTGCCTGTTCGTTAGAACAGACAGCTTTCCTGATGTGAG
>MSHH01000059.1 GCA_001941075.1 Oscillospiraceae bacterium Zagget6
CTGTCCTCTAAATACGCTTGGCTGTTGATGAGTTGCCACAGTTCCTTGCAGATGTGACGCAGAAGGCCGAGGATTTCCATGAGTTGTTACCTCCAAATGCGATATGTTTTTTCGTATTTTTGGCGATAACTGGATTTTTCAATTCGCATTTTACACAAACTTTAGCCAATTATTTTGTGCAAGTTGACTTTTTCCTTAAGTTGATGACATTGCCCTTTCAGGGGAGGCAAGAGGGGCGGTCTATTGCGGGACGATAGATTTTCACGGAAAAGTTGTACAGAATTGAATGAACGTTCCTCTTGCATATTGTTAAAAGAAGAGTAAGTGGAACTTATTAGCCATTTTGCGATAAGTTTGTCATATATTAGGTAAAAACGTAGAACAACCGTCAAGCACTATCCAAACTAGCAGCTAACAGCTAAGAGCTAATAGCTCTCATTCAAACTGCGCGTTATACAGCTTACAATAAAACCCGCCCTGACGCATCAAACTCTCGTGGGTGCCCTGTTCCACCACGTCCCCGTGGTTCACCACCAAAATCTGGTCGGCGTTCTGAATGGTGGAGAGCCGGTGGGCGATGACGAAGCAGGTCTTGTCCCGCATGAGCTGCCGCATGGCGGCCTGAATCTCCCGCTCGGTGCTGGTGTCCACGTTGGAGGTGGCCTCGTCCAGAATCAGCATCTTGCAGTCGTACAGCATGGCGCGGGCGATGGTCAGCAGCTGCTTCTGGCCCTTGGAGATGTTGCCGCCGTCCTCGCTGATGACGGTCTGGTAGCCCTGGGGCAAGCGCATGATGAAGGGGTGGATGTGGGCGGCTTTGGCGGCGGCCTCCACTTCTTCTTGCGTGGCTCCCTCCTTGCCGTAGGCGATGTTGTCGAAAATCGTGCCGTGGAACACCCAGGTGTCCTGCAACACCATGGCGTAGGCCCCCCGGAGGCTGGAGCGGGTGTAGTCCCGAATTTCGCCGCCGTCCACGGTGATTTTTCCGCCGTCCACATCGTAAAACCGCATCAGCAGGTTGATGATGGTGGTCTTGCCCGCCCCAGTGGGGCCGACGATGGCGATGAGCTTGCCCGCGTCCGCCTGCAAATTGACATCGTGGAGGATGGTGCGGCCCGGGTCATAGCCAAAGCTGACGTGTTCCAGGGCCACGTCCCCCCGCACGTCGGTCAGATCCTGTGCCGTCTCCCGGTCGGCGGTCTCCTCCGCCTCGTCCAGCAGGCGGAACACCCGCTCGGCGGCGGAGAGGGCGGAGAACAGCTCGTTGATGATGTTGGCAATTTCGTTGATGGGGCCGGAGAACTTCCTGGAGTAGAGAACAAAGGAGGAAATCTGCCCCAGAGAGACCCCGCCGGTCATGTACAGCACCGCCCCCAGCATGGCGATGAGGGACAGGGACAGGTTGTTGATGGACCCCATGGTGGGGCCGATGGTGGTGCCGTAGTAGTCCGCCTGATAGTAGGCGTCGGCGGCGTCGGCGTTGACCCCGGCGAAGTTGTCCCGCACCTGCTCCTCGTAGGCATAAGCCTGAATGGTCTTTTGCCCGGAGAACATCTCCTCTACGAAGCCGTTCATGGCGCCGTAGCTGGCGGAGCGGCGGCTGTACCGGGGCTGGGTCTTGCCCCGCATATACACCGTGTAGACCACGGAGACGGGGATGGTGATGATGACCACCACCGACAGGGCGGGGGAGATGTACAGCATCATGCAGAAGGAGCCGATGACCGTCACCGTGGAGGTCAAAATCGACACCACGTCGGTAGAGATGCAGGTGCAGACCACGTCGATGTCGTAGCTGACCCGGCTGATGATGTCGCCCGCCTGGTTGCGGTCAAAGTAGCCCACGGGAATGCGCATCAGCTTGTCGAACACGTCTTTGCGCATTTTCCGGGCGATCCAGCGGCTGATGTACATCATGGCTACGTTGATGGCGATGGTCAGCAGGGAGGACGCCACGTAGCAGACCAGCATCCATTTGGCGAAGTAAAACACCCGCTCAAAGTTGACCTTGCCCGCGCCGGCGGCGGCCTCGTTGATGGCGCTGCCCGCCAGACTTGGCCCCAGCAGGGCCAGCACGTTGGCCGTCACGCTGAGGGCCGCCACCCCCAGCAGCGGCCAGCGGTAGTCCGCCAGGTAGTCCACCAGACGGCGGAGGGTCCCTTTCGCGTCTTTGGGTTTTTTCATCACAGAAATCGTCGGCGGCATAGTTAGGCTCCCTCCCCCATCTGCGTCTGATAAATTTCCCGGTACTGGGGACAGCTGGCCATCAGCGCCTCGTGGGTGCCGTGGCCGATGACCTCCCCCTCGTCCAGCATGATGATGTCGTCCAGGCTCATGATGGAGCTGACCCGCTGGGCCACGACAATCGTCGTCGTGTCCCGGTACTCCTCCCGGATGACCTTCCGCAGGGCGGCGTCGGTCCGGTAGTCCAGGGCGCTGGAGGAATCGTCCAGCACTAAAATGTCCGGCTTTGCCGCCAGCGCCCGGGCGATCAGCACCCGCTGGCGCTGCCCGCCGGAGAGGTTGGCCCCGTGGATGGCCGCCTGGTGCTGATAGGTGTCGTCATAGGCTTCGATGAAGTCCTTCGCCATGGCGCTGGCGGCGGCAGCGCGGATGCCGTCCTCGTCCACGTCCCGGCCGAAGTCGATGTTCTCCGCCAGGGACGCGGCGAAAATCACGTCGTTTTGGAACACCACGCCGAACTTCCGGTGAAGGCTGTCCTTGTCGTAGGTGCGCACGTCCTTGCCGTCCACGAAGATGTGGCCCTCCGTGGCGTCGTAGAACCGCATCAGCAGGTTGATAACCGTGGTTTTCCCGCTGCCGGTGGCCCCGATGATGCCCAGAGAGCCGCCCTTTTTCATGGTGAAGCTCAGGTCGTTCAGGGCCATTTGGATGCCCTCGTGGGTCACGCCGGTCTCCCCGTAGCGGAAGGAGACGTGGTCAAAGACCACATAGCCCGGCTGCTCCTGCCGGGCGGCTTCGCCCTCCGGCAGCGGCTCCAAGCCCTCCGGCTGGTCGATGACCGCCTGAATGCGCTTGGCGGAGGCGGTGGCCTTGGACATCATCATAAACACCCGGTTCAGGCCCATGACCCCCATAAGGATCATGTTGAAGTAGGTCAGAAAGGCCAGGATGACCCCCGGCTGGGTGACCCCCGCGTTGACCCGGACCGCGCCGACGATGACCACCAGCGTCAAGCCGATGTTCAGCGCCAGGGTCATCAGCGGCCCGGGCAGGGCCATGACCACGCCCGCCTTCCGGTCCCGGCGGGTCATGGTCTGGTTGGCTGTGGCGAAGCGGCGGCGCTCGTAGTCCTCCTTGGAGAGGGCTTTCACCACCCGGATGCCGGTGATGTTCTCCCGCATGATGCGGACGATTTCGTCCACGCTCTGCTGGACCTTGTCATAGAGGGGGATGCCCCGGAGGGACACCCCGATTGCCACCGCCAGCATGATGGGGGCCATGACGCACAAAATGGCAGCGAGGCCCACGTCCATGGTCATGGTGACGATGATACCCCCCACCAGCATGATGGGGGCGCGGACGCCCAATGCCTGCCCGGACTGCAAAAAGTTCTGGACGTTGTAGGAGTCCGAGGTCATGCGGCTGGTGAGAGAGGGCAGGCCGAACTGGTCCGCCTGACTGCCGGACAGGTTGATGGAGTGCCAGAACAGGTCCCGGCGGATGTCGTAGGCGGCACTTTTCGCGCTTTTCACGCTGGTGCGATTGGCGGTGACGTTGGTGAAGCGCACCAGCGCCGTCAGCACCAGCATCACCCCGCCCCAGAGGGCCACCAGCCGCAGGTCTTTGGTGGGGGCCACGGTGTCGATGAGGTATTCCAGCACGTAGGGCAGCAGCAGCTCCAGCACCGTGCCCAGCAGCTTCAGGCTCATGCAGAGGGCCACCAGCCCCTTGTACCGCTTCAGGTAGGAAAGCATAAATTTCATTTGCCGCGCCCTCCTTCCTCCCAGCTCGCCAGCAGCCGCTCCAGACAGTCGGTCAGCGTTTCCTGTTCCGCCCGGCTCAGGGCGGCGTACCGCCGGGAGAGGGTCTCCTCCTCGGGCCGCAGCTCTAACTCCTGGCCCCGTTGGGTCAGGACGATGTTCACCTTGCGCTTGTCCTCTCCGTCCCGCTGCCGCAGCAGAAAGCCCTTGCTCTCCAGCTTGGACAGCAGCTCGCTGACGGAGCCGGGCTGGATGTGCAGCGCCTCCTGCACCTCCCGCTGGCTCATGGGGCCGTTTTCCTGCAAGAGCCGCAGCACCGTGGCCTGCCGGGGACCGGCGGAGTTGTGGTAGAGGTAGTGGCCGCACCGGTGCAGCGCCCGGTCCAGCCGCTCCTCCGGGGTTTTCGGCTCCGGGCGGGGGGAGCCGTCACACATATTGCTCAATTCCTTCGCCTCTCAATCCTTTAGGTGCCTAACATTATAGCAACGGAAGCGGAATTGTCAAGATGTTTTAGCTCTTGGCTTTTAGCTCTTAGCTGTTAGCTAGGGACTACTAATTGCTAGGTTGTCACTCTATATCAGCGTTGTCAGTAATGACGGCGTGAAACCCCCCAAAGCCAGACACAAAAGAGACAACCTTCAAAGCCCGTAGCTGCCGAGCTAACAGCTAATGACTAACAGCTAACAGCTCTTTTTTCTTGACACCCCTCCAAAAACAAAGTATCATAATACCAAAGCAACCCCAAACTTTCCCGGTATGAAAGGAGCCTTGTATGGAACTGACAAAAGCAATGCGGATGCGCCGCTCCACCCGGAGCTACCTGCCCCAGCAGATCACCGACCAACAGCTCAGCGCCCTGCTGGACGCCGCCTATCTCGCGCCCGCGGCCATGGGCCGCTACGACCACCTCCAGCTGCGCGTGGTCCAGGACCCGGATGTTCTGGCCGCGCTGAACGCGGACTTCGCCGCCGCCATCGGCAACGTGGGCGCACAGCCCACCTACGGCGCGCCCACCGTCATCTTCGTGCTGGGCAGCCGGGAGGACCCGGAGGCCCTGCTGGGGGCCAACGCCGCCTGCATGGTGGACCAGATGAGCCTGGCCGCCACCGATGTGGGGCTGGGCAGCGTCTACCTGTTCGGCATCTGCAACGAGCTGAAAAACAGCGCCCAGGCGTCTGCCCTGCTGCGCATCCCGCCGGAGTTCCGCATGGTCTCCGCCCTGGCGGTGGGCGTCCCGGCGGAGCCGCTGACCGAGCGGGAGCCGCAGGGGGAACGGGTGAAGGTTATTTCGATTTGAGCTGTTAGCTGTTAGCTCGGTTTCCGTTTGCTCAGCCGTGTGCAAAAACCCCTCCACCATGCTTTGCATGGTCCCCCTCCCCTTTCAGGGGAGGCGAGAGGGGTGGTCGGTTGCGGAATGGCACTTCTTCTTGAAAAGGTTATACAGTATGGAACAAATATTCCCCATACAAACGGCTAAAAAGAGAAAGAAAAGCTGCTTAGCAACCATTTTTTGAGAAAATGTTCCAGGTCAGTTGAAACCGCAGAACAACCGACAAGCACTATCCCCCTTGCCTCCGCCGTCAAGCGGCACTTCCGGGGCTTTGCCCCTCCCTGCCCTGAAAGGGGAGGTGGCGCGGCGCAAGCCACGACGGAGGGGTTCCCGCCGGAATACTGACACGCCTGCTTTAAAGGGACAACCTTAAAACCCGTAGTTTCTGACTAACAGCTAACAGCTAAAAG
>MSHH01000060.1 GCA_001941075.1 Oscillospiraceae bacterium Zagget6
CCGTATCAATGCGCTGCCGAGAAAAATCCTGGGCTATCGGACGCCGGAGGAACTGTTCGAGCAGGAACTGGATCGCATTTACGCCGCCTGAGTAGCCGCACGTTTGGGTTTCTCTCCGGTCGGGCTACGCCCTCCCTCCGTGAAACCCAAACGCATCTGCCAACGAACATCACTGGAAAAACTATTGCAACTTGCTATTGCAATTTGAGGCGGAAATATTTTAAAGTGTGCCCGAAACAGCTGCCATGGAATAGGAAGAAGGAGCGAATCAGAGGGGTGAAGCAAACGGAATCGAAAGCAGCCGCCCCGGACACACAATAAAATCAGTTTATTTCTCGTACAGGAACTTTTCAGGCAGAGTCACGCCGAAGTCCACCGCCAGGTGCCGGAACTCGTCGGGCTGGATGGTCTGGCGTTTCGTCCCGCCGGTCATGGAATAGACCTTCACCAGGATTTCAGCGGATTTTTCCACGGTGTGCATCAGGCCAAAGGTCAGGTCGAAGTCCTCGCCGGAGCAGAACATCCCGTGGTGCGCCCAAATCGCCACGTCGTACTGCTTCATCAGCTCAGAGGTGGCAACGGCGATGTCCCGTCCGCCGGGGACCATCCAGGGCACCACGCCGATGCCGGAGGGGAACACCACGGGACACTCGGTAGCCATTTCCCACAGCTCCCGGGTGAATGCCTCGTCGGTCAGGGGCAGTACAAAGGTCAGGGCGATGGTGTTGGCGGGATGAGCGTGGTAAATGACCCGGTGCTTGCCGCCGGAGGCCGCCTTTTTGACCTCGTGGTTCATCAGGTGGGAGGGGAACTCACTGGTGGGGCGTCCGCCGTTCACCAGACCCCAGCAAACCCGGTACTTCTCGCCCTTGTCGTCAATTTCGCAGATGGCGCAGGAGTCCTCCGGGGCGGTCATCACGTTGCGGAAGTACTTCCCGGAACCGGTAGCCACGAAGAACTCCCCGGCCAGGCCCGGCACGGTGGTGCCGATGTCTTTCCACTCGCCGTCAAAGGACAAATCCTCCCGAACGGCCTCCACCTCCTCTGGCTTCATCCGGTAGGTCAGGTTGCCGCCGTTGCGCTCGTGCCAGCCCTGCTGCCAGCCGTCGTCAGCCATGCGCATAAAGCCCTGCATAAAGTTGGATTCTAAAACTTTCATAGTGTCCATCCTCTCTAAACGTCTGCTTTGTTGTCGTTATTCCAGCCAGAACACCTGCGTCAGCAGCGGCTGCGCGCCGGTCTCCGGGTCTTTTTCCATTTCCAGCACATCTTTCATGTACTCGTCCCAGCGGGCGACCACTTCGCTCTCCGCCTGCACCTTGGCAGCGTATTCGATGCCCTTTTCACACTCATAGTAGCCGAACAGCTCGTCTCCAGTCAGCCAGATGCTGTAATGGCAGATACCGGCGTCTTTCAGGACCTGCTTCATCTCCGGCCAGATGTTATCGTGGCGGCGCTTGTACTCCGCCTGTTTGCCGGGCAGGACGCGGCCCTTCCATGCGTAGCGCTCTACCTTTTGCTCGTTCACCATTATCCCTCCTATGCAATCCGATGTGGACGGGAGCCGGGCAGCAGTCCAGCCCCCGTCATTCTTGTGCTTTTATACGGTTGCCGTCTTGACGCTGACATCCGCATAGGCAAACACGGTTTTCAGTGCGCCAAAGATGAAGTACAGAATGGTCAGCACCATCGCGTAGGTCTTATAGAACGCCACGGTAGCGGCTCCAAAGAACACCGCGAGGGTCAAAATGGCGAACACCGCAAGGATGGCGTAGGAGATCCATGCACAGACTTTCCTTGCGCCGGGATGGTTCGGCACCTTGTCGGGGATTTCGTTTCTCTCGTTCTCTGCCAGCTCTGCCAGGGCTTCTGTGACCTTCCGGTCCTCCTCTGCCTGCTCACTGTAGTCTTTTCTGGCGCCCATAGCGCAGGCCAGGATGAGGTAGAGCACGATTGCCATAATGTATTCCGGCAGCCACAGGAAGTAGGAGTGCAGCGCGCCGGTGACTTCCATGATCGCCACATAAATCAGGCAGACCGCCCAGGTGATGAGACCGGCATAGTTGAGCTTCCAGCCCTTGAAGGTGGCCCAATACCGGGTGCCGCCGATCTTCGGCAGAATCCAATGCTCAGCAATAACCATAGCGCCGACGGCGGGGACGACCAGCGCAATCATGTTGACGATGGACATGATGTTGGAGGCAGCGGGGAAGAAGGCAACGAAGGTCGCAACCGCGCCGATGATGTAAGTCAGCTTCTTAATGTCGAGCTTCGTGAAAATCGTCTGATATGCCAGGGATGCACGGTAAATGTTGGGGTTGGCGGTGGTCCAGCCAGCGACCACGACGGCCAGCAGGCCGACCCAGCCAAAGACCGCGTTGGTGATTGCGCCGGAGTCCAGCACCAGCAGGGACTGGTTCAGCAGGATAGCGGCGGTAGCGCCCATGATACCGGCGCTGGCCCATGCGAAGAAATGTCCAAGATACATGCCGTAGGCAGTGATGAAGCCGTATTTCCAGGTCTTTGCATAACGGAACATGGCCATGTCGTTCAGGCCGCCGTGATAAGCCAGGTTGCACATCCAGGCCCAGCCAGCCACGTGGAACACCGTCAGCTTGGAACCGCCTTCCACCACTTCTCCGGTAAACACCGAGTTGTTCATCAGGGCAAGGAAGTCGCCGATGGAATGGATGCTCTCCGAACCGGTGGCCTGCACCAGCTGCGGGATGACCACGAAGAAGCCACCTGCGAACACAATAATCATCCAGGGGATGCAAACAGAGGAGAATTTGCCACCGCGTTAAATCCGTTGGCCGCGACCAGTGTGACGACAATGCCAAGCACCAGCACGATGAGCACATACTTGATGTCAGTGGGGTACCACTCCGTCTGTAAATCGACTCCGAAAATTTCCCGGAGAGCGGAGGCGGAAACGCTCAACATGGACGCAGCCATAGCGATGGAGGCGATGCCCCAAATCACGTTGTAAATCTTCTGCATATACGGCCCCATGACCTTTTTGAGGTAGGAATACAGGGTCAGCCGGGTATCCACGCCAATGGGGGCGCAAATCAGCGCATAGGTCAGGGTCGCCAGGATGTTGCCGAAAAACAGTCCGATAAAGATGTCCGTTGCCTTGACGCCCAGCGTCAGCAGTGATGCGCCAATGGCAAATTCCGTTGCGGCGATGTGCTCGCCGCCGTAGATTCCCAAAAAGTCACCCAGGCCGGAGATTTCCTTCTGGGGAATGGGGCGGTCTTCTACGGGCATAGAAGCCGCGATTTCCTGATACTTCGTCACAGTGATCTCTCCTTTTCTAAATATAGATTTATCGTGGCCTGACGCTGTTCCCGGCGTCAGGCGTGAGACAGGTCGGTTCTTTTCTTACCGGGTGACGATGTCCACCGGCACGTTCAAAATCTTCGCCACTTTCAAGATGGTGTCGATGTGCCGCCCGGTGGCCGCCGCGAAGTGGTGGGTGGGGCCGCACTCGCTCCAGCGGGTGACGAACTCCGTCGCGCCGCAGGTGAACCGGGTGCGCATATTGGTGTCGCCGAAGGACAAAATCTTGCCCTCCTCGTTGACGCCCTCCGCCACAACGAATTTAAAGTTGCCGTTGCCGTCCTGGGTGATGGCGAGATAGGTCACCGGGCCGGTGTAGGGGTAGAATTGGGTCAGGTAGCCGCCTCCGGTCTTGCCGTGGAACACCTTGACAATCTTCATGGTGGGCTTCTTGTCGGAGATGTCGGCGTCGCCGGATCCGCTGTGACCGATGATGGCGATGTCGTCGTTGAAGTCGATGGAGTACATCTCCGCCAGCTGGCCGGTGCCGGAGATGGTCTTGAGGATGCTCATAGCCATGGCGACTTTCATGTCGCCCTCCACGGCGCAGGCGGTGCCCTGCTTGATGAGCATGGAGAAGGCGGGGATGAGCATACTGTCCAGCACGCCGGCCTTGCCCTGGGCGTAGCCGTCGTAGTGGGAGGCGATGAGACCAAGCTGCTCATCCTTGACCCACTGCTCAAAGGCTACCACGTATTTCGCCATCTCCCAGACTTCCTCGATGCTGCCGCCGCCCTCGATGTCGAAGGTGTCCAGGATGTCCTGGGCCTTGGCGCGGATGGCGTCCTCGTCGGTGACGTTGTCGGCAATGGCCCACATCTTTTCCCAATCGAACTGCTTGGTATAGAGGCCCATCCGGCGATAGAGGTTGGACTCGTCGATGTACAGGTCCATCATGCCGGGATAGGGACGGCCGATTTGGGCGATGTTGGTCTGACGGAAGCGGCGGCGCACCTGGGCGGCCTTGCACCAGTCCTCGATTTCGGCCTGCACAGCGGGGTCGCCCCCCTCCACCACGCCGGTGATGACAGCGTGGCGCTTGCCGAACCGCTCCAGGTCGGCCACCATCTCGCCAACCGCGCCGCAGGCGTAGCCCTCGCCCAGCCAGGAGGCGATGTCGGTGTGGTCATAGTCCAGGGCTTTCAGCTTCTGGACGTTGACCAGCACCACCGGCACGTCCAAATCCTTGACGGCGGGGAGCATATTATAGGAGGTGGCGTAGGTCAGGAGCTGCAAGAACACCAGATCCACGTCCGCCGCCCGGAACAGGTCGCCCGCCGCCTGGGACTGCTCTTTCGTGGTGACCATGCCGCCGTCCACGATGTCCACCGTGTCAGGGATGGTCTTTTTGAACGCCTCATACTGGGCCTGGAACTCCGGCACCAGAGAGGGGAACTGGGGCAGATACGCGCCCAAGGCGATGGAAAAGACGCCCACCTTTGCTTTTGTATTGACCAGCATATGTATTACCTCCATGCTTAAATTGACGTGATTGGTTGCACTTCCGGAATGTCAAAGCTCACACGAATGGCGTCCCGCGCCGCCTGCAAGCCGTCAAACTCGCCTGCCCGGATCATCTGCACCAGCAGATTGCCGATGGCGGTGCCCTCCACCGGCCCGGCGTAGACGGGGAGGCCGGTGGCGTTGGCGGTCATCTGGTTCAGGTAGCCGTCCTGACAGCCGCCGCCCACCACGTTGATGCTGGTGTAGGTCTTGCCGGTGAGCTTCTGCAAGTCGCCAATGGCCTCGGCGTAGCGGCGGGTCAGACTGACATACACGCACTGCATGACCTCCCCCACCGTCTCCGGGACGGGCTGATTGGTTCTGGCGCAGTAATCTTTCACCGCCTGAATCATGCTGTCCGGGGCCAGAAAACTGGCGTCGTCCACATCCACCACCGAGGAGAACCCCTGCGCGCCCTGCGCGGCTTCAATCAGGTCGGGGAAGCCCCACTGACGCCCGGTACCGGTGAAGGTGTTCTTTCCCGCCACATAGCTGACGCCGTTCAGTTCCCGGCGGATGGACTGGATCATCCACAGTCCCATGATGTTTTTCAAATACCGATACCGATACCACGCGCCGCCCTCGTTGGTGAAGTTCTGGGCGCGGCTGGCCTCGCTGGTGATGGGCTGCTCATTTTCCACTCCCAGCAGCGACCAGGTGCCGCTGGAGAGGTACACCGCGTTGTCGTCCTTCGCGGGGACAGCGAGGAACGCGGAGCCGGTGTCGTGGGTGGCGGGGAGAACCACGGTGGCGTTAAAGCCAACTTCCTGCTGAATCTCCGACGAGAAGTCCCCCACCACGGTTCCTGGCATGGACAGTTCTCCAAACAGCTTGGTAGGCAGGCCCAGCCGGGCGATGAGGCCCAAATCCCAGGTTTTTTCACGGGCGTTCACCAGATTGGTGCTGGTGGCGTTGGTGTACTCTTGCTTCTTCACGCCGGTGAGCAGGAAATTGAAGTAATCCGGGAGCATGAGCAAACTCTTCGCCTGTTCCAACTGCTCCGGGTGTTCCTTTTTCTGCGCCACGAGCTGATAGATGGTGTTGAAAATTTGCTTCTGGATGCCGGTCTTGTCGTACAGCTCCTCTGGAGAGATTTCCGCCTCCACCAGCGCGTCCACGCCCTCGGTGCGGCTGTCCCGGTAAGCTACGGCGTCTCCCAGCAGGTTGTCATCCTTGTCCAGCAGAACATAGTCCACCGCCCAGGTGTCGATGCCTACGGTGGCGGGGATTTTCCCGGCGGTTTTGCAGGCTTTCAGCCCGCCCACGATGCCGCTCCACAGGTTGTCCATGTCCCAGCAGTCGTGACCGTCCCGGCGGAGCTGCCGGTTGTCGAAGCGGTAGATTTCCTCCAACACGATTTTGCCGTCCTGGACGTGGCCCAGGATGTGCCGCCCGGAGGAGGCGCCGATGTCGATGGCCAGATAGTACTCGTTCATGTTGTTTCACCTCTCTCTTTGTTTTTGATGTCATTATTATAAAAGTAGACGCTCTGATTTAAAATGACAAAACTTGACCGACTCAGTGACAAAATTTGACCAACTTGCATAACTGTTCAGATAGGCACATTAAAAAAAGGCCCCAACGCAACGATGCCTCGTTGCGTTGGGGCCGGAAAGTTTGTCTTAAAACGTGTGGTTTTGCAGCTTCTGCCGCGCCTCTCCGGGGTTCATATGATATTCCTGCTGGAACCGCTTGTAAAAGAAACTCTTATTTTCGTAACCAACGGAAAGAGCGATTTCATTGATCGACAGGTCCGTGTCACGCAACAGGTTTACCACCTGCTCCATGCGCTGTTTCGTCTGCAATTCCTTGAAGGTGGCGCCGGTGTGCTTCTTGATGAGGCGGCTCAGCGCAGGTGCAGAGTACCCGGTGCGGCGGGCCAGTTCGCTCAGCGTCCCCGTGCGGTACTCATCGCTGATGTATTTTTTTACTGCCAAAATCAGCATATTTGCGTTGGTATTTTCCTCGGAGATCTGCACCTGCTCCGCCGCGTTCAGCAGGTGCAGAAACAGCAACCCCATAGAGATGCCAAGGACCCGCTCCTCGTTATGCTGTTTGCGCAGAATGGCATAGACGATGTTTTCCGCCAGGTTTTGAATACAAAAGTCATCCGCAACAGGGAAATATAAATACTGCGCAACACTTTCCTCCTGTTGCAGGACATTCACCATAAATTCCGCCAGAATGTTTTCCGGTCCGACCATTTCCCTGACCTGCTCGAAAAAAGCGGGCATAATAATCAGGTTGATGGCAATGTCATCCTCCCCGCAGGGAAGAATTTCATGCTCGGTGTGCTGGTTCATGAACAGCAGCTCGCCGCTTTTCACAACCAGCGTTTTCCCTTCCACTCTATGGGTGACAGAACCGGAAAGGACGTAAAAAAACTCTACATAGTTGTGTTTGTGTGGCGGAAAATAGATGAAGCGTGCGTGTTTTCGGGCAGTGATCGATCCATTGTTCTTCAGCAGCTTTTCGTGCTCGATGACACTTTGCTGGGGCTGGTCGGTATAAATGGACCACTGGACATCCTTCTGCCCGCTTAAAGCCTCTTTCTCCTCCGGTGTGATTCGCTTCAGCATTCGGAACAGTTCTTCATTCATTTAAGCCTCCTGATTCCCCTGTGGTGTTTTCCGCTTGCTAAGATTACAGATGGCCTTTTCGTTATTATCATTATACACAATGGAAACGCGGAATACAATAACAATATTTGTCCACTTTAGCCAGAATACAGGCAACAAAATAGTTATTATATTTTGTCATATCGGGGAATATTCCGCTCTTTTTGCAAAAAACAGAGTGTCCTTTTGTGTAAAAGAAATATAAAATACGTTGCAAAACAGCGGCATATAGCTGAACGCGGATTCTGCTCCCGGTATGGTAAATGCAATACCGCCGGGTTGAATTGTTGGGGAACCTGCTCTTGGTAGTTGAATCATAGCAAGCAGGCGGGAAAATAACAAAGCACCTCAGGTTTCCACTGGGCCAACTTTTCCAGAAAACGTTTTCACTGCGGTGGATTTTTGAATAAGGATGTGATATAATTTTGACTGGAAACCCTGATTTAGTCGAATTTTCAGGAAAAGCTGCCAGCCTCCATCATATTGAATTCTCTTTGAAGGGGGACATTGAACGATGAACTTTTTTGAAATCACTTTCAGCCCAACCGGAGGCACAAAGAAAGCCGCCGACATTCTGACCCATGCTCTGGCGGAGCAAGTTCTGGAAGTTGATTTGTGTGATCGAACGGCTGATTTTTCAGGATTCGCTTTGAACAGCGACGACATTGCATTGATCGCCATCCCGTCTTACGGAGGGCGCGTCCCCCAGACCGCTATGGACCGGCTTGGAGCAATTTCCGGGAACAACGCCAGGGCCGTGCTTGTCTGCGTATACGGAAACCGCGCTTATGACGACACCCTGGCGGAGCTGATGGATGCTTCCCGTAAGGCCGGCTTCCGGCCAATCGCAGCGGTTGCAGCCCTGGCGGAACACTCCATCGCACGAAAGGTCGCCGCTGGCCGGCCTGATGCGGAGGATGAAAAACGCCTGCGGGAAATGGCCGTCCAAATCCGTGAAAAAATCGCCTCAGAGGGTGCTTCCGCTCCTCAAGTTCCCGGAAAAGTGCCGGAGAAACCGGGGCACACTATGCCGGGCATGGCGCCGGATGCTTCGTCCGCCTGCGTAAAGTGCGGCCTCTGTGCGGAAAAATGCCCGGTGGGAGCAATCGACCCTGTGACAATGAATCCCGACAACAAAAAGTGCATCAGCTGTATGCGGTGTGTTTCCATCTGTCCCGTGGGCGCAAAAAAGCTGGGGCGGGTATTCACCAGTGTGGGCGGTGTGGCGCTTGGCGTCCTCTGCGCGAACCGCAAGGAATGTGAGCTGTTTTTATAAAGCATAAAAAACGGGGAGAGTGAGCTGATTTAGCTCCTCTCCTCGTTCGTTTTCTTTGTCTTATGAAGGGAAATCCCATTTCTGACGGTGTGGCCTCGCTTCTCTGCCCGGACCCGCCCAGGCGGTCAGTCCTCCGTCGGCAGGACCACGTCGTATTTCTCCACGTCCATCATGGCCGACCCCACCGCCTCAAAGGAGATGCTGTCCGCCTCCTGGGGGGTATAGAGGGTGGATGTCAGGGTCTGCTCTCCGTCGTTGACGAAAATCTCCACCGAAAACCGGTCCAGCAGGATGCGCAGCTTGATCTCGCCGTTCTGGTAGCGCACCGGCGCCTTCCGGGTGGAGACGATGTTGTGCCGGAACCCAGAGTTGCTGCGGTCAAAGCGCAGCACACTGTTCATGGGGTCGTAGGTGATGGAGGTGTAAAACTCTGTGTCCTTGGCCACCTTGATGGTGAACCTTTGGTACAGGCTCCCCCCTGCCGGGCGGACGAACACCGTCATATCCACGGTGCGGCCGGACACGCTGGGCAGGCACAGCCGTTCCCGGACGTAGACGTCCCGGTACAGCACCGGCTCACTGCGGTATTGCTCCAGCTCCCGGACGGGGTTCTGGAGCAGCAGGCCGTCCTTCATCCCCAGCTCCCGGGGAATGGTCAGCTGGCCGAACCAACGGACCCCCTGAGGCTTGTTGTGGCCCGTCTCCGGGGACTGCATCCAGCCGATGAGGATGCGGCGGCCGTCCGGAGCCTCCACCGTCTGGGGGGCGTAGAAGTCCAGACCGTAGTCCAGGGCGTGGACCTCCGTGCGGTCAAAACTGTGGGTCTTTTTGTCGTAGGAGCCGGTGATGTAGACCACGTTGTTGCCGTTGTGGAACTCCAGGCCCCGGGCGGTCATCTCCATGGGAGAGGTGATCAGCACCGCCATGCCGTCCAGCTGGAAGAAGTCGGGACACTCCCACATCCGGCCATACTGGTTCCGGCAGCGGTCCAGCACGGTGACGTATTCCCACTGCATGGAATCCGGGCTGCGGAAGAGCAGGATCGCGCCGCTGTCGTCCGCCACCCGGTTGGCGACCACGGCGTAGAAGCACTGCTCTTCCCCGTCCCACCAGATTTTGGGGTCCCGGAAGTCCTGGGCGCTGCTGCCCGCTGGCAGGCTGTCCACGGTGATGACCGGGTTTCCGCTGTACTTTACGTAGTCCACGCCGTCGCCGTAGGCCATGCACTGGGTCTGGCGGCTCTCGATGAGGCCGTCCTCCCTCTGCCACTCCTCCACGCCGGTGTACATCAGCAGGTGCCGCCCGTCGGGAAGCTCCAGGGCGCTGCCGGAGAAAACGCCGGCGTTGTCGTACTTCTCATCCGGGGCCATGGCTGCGGGCAGCCGCTCCCAGCGGATGAAGTCTTTGGTGGTCAGGTGGCCCCAGTGCATATTGCCCCACACCGTTTTGTAGGGGTGGTATTGATAAAACAGGTGGTACTCGCCCTTGTAGTAGGAAAATCCGTTTGGGTCGTTGAGCCAGCCCACTGTGGGCGTCACATGGAAAAGAGGACGCTCCTCAGGCGTGATTTTCTCACCGTAGATTTCCTCGTACTTGCGGGCGCGCAATAAGAGCTTGCTGTTCATGGTCGTGCCTCACATTCTTTTTGGGATTTTGGAACGGGTTCCATATGTAGATGGAAAGCGCACCGCACAGGTCGCTGACGCGGTTCGTGCGGTGTGTTTCCAAAGCGCCGGTTTCCGGCGGACGCGGGGCGGTCAGACAGTGGTCGATGCGCCCCGGCGAAGGGTGACGGGAAGGGTGACGGTCTGCGCGGCCAGCTCCTTGCCCTGGATCAGATCCAGCATCATCCGCACCGCCTCCTGCGCCAACTGGCCGATGGGCTGGACGATGGTGGTGACCGAAGGGTAGGCCAGCTTGGTTATCTGGGTGCCGTCGTAGGACACCAGCCGCAGGTTCTGGGGTACGCGAAGTCCCCGCTCCTGGGCGGTTTGCAGCACCGCCAGGGCAAAGGGGTCTGTGGCAAAGACCCCGTCCACGTCGGGGATCTCCCGGAACATGGTCTCGGCAGCCACGCGGTACTGCTCGAAGTCAGCGGTGATCCACTGGTCGGAGCGGGTGTGGCAGGTGACGCCATGCTCCTGCATCACCTGGGCGAACACCGCGTGACGGGTGACGGCCGGCGTGGAGACCCAGCCGTGCTCCCCGCCGAAGGGCGTGGCGGGAACTGAATCGTCCGCCCCGCCGAACTGCACCACATTGTGGCAACCCGCCCGGAGCAGTTCCTCAGCGGCCAGACGACCGCCCTCTCGGTGGTCTGACGAGAGGCAGGGGATGCTGTCGCCCAGATAACGGTCCAGGGCCACGATGGGCCGGTGGATGTTCTGGTAGCGCTCCAGAGCCAGAGAGGTGTGGGCGGCGAAGATGATGCCGTCCACCACCTGGCGCTTGAGCATGTCCAGATAGCGCAGCTCGTAGTTCTCCTCGTAAAAGGCGTTGCAGATCATGGTCTGATACCCAGCGGCGCACAGCGCCATCTCGATGGCGTTGACCAGCTCGGAGAAGAAGGGGTGGGACAGCTCCGGGACGATGACGGCCACGATGCCGGTCTTGCGAAAAAACAGGTTCCGGGCCATTTCGTTGGGGGTGTAGTCCAGCTCGTCGATGGATTTGAGGACCCGCTGGCGGGTCTCCTCTTTGACATAGCCGTTGCCGCTGAGCACGCGGGAGACAGTGGCCGCGCCCACCTGGGCGTGTCGGGCAACGTCCTGAATGGTAGCCATAGGTACGAATTCCTCCATAGATTGCTGTCCTTAGTTTACAACGCTGCAACGGACTTGTCAAACGGTTACACCGGTAACGTACAAAAAGCGGGGCCGGCCGGCAAAGCGGCCGACCCCATAGGAGGGAGGAAAAACAGTTTGCAGGGAAACAGGTCAGCCCTTGATACCGGAGGAGGCGATGCCTTCCACATAATACTTCTGCATGAAGATGAACATGATGATCATGGGGATGGCAGAAATCACCAGGGCAGCCATAATTGCGCCGTAGTGGACGGGCTGAGTGCCGAAGAAGGACTGCACAGCCAGCTGAATGGTGCGCTTGTTCTCGCCGGTCATGACCAGGAAGGGCCACATAAAGTCATTCCAGTGGGAGACGAAGTCCAGGATGAACACAGTGGCGTAGACGGTCTTGGAGATGGGTACGACCACATTGAAGAAGGTGCGGATGGGGCTGCACCCGTCGATGGCCGCAGCCTCCAGCAGGTCGTTGGGGATGTCGTAGAAGAACTGACGGAACATATAAATCGAGAAGCACTTGGCGATGAAAGGCACCACCAGGGCCTGGAGGGTGTTGACCCAGCCCAGCTGAGACATCTCGATGTACAGCGGCAGCATAATGGCCTCCATGGGCAGCACCATCAGGGCGATGACCAGGTTCAGGATCAGGCCCTTGCCCTTGAAGTCAAACTTCGCCAGGGCGTAGCCGCAGATGGAGTTGACGATCAGGTCGAAAATCAAAATCAGGCCGATGTAAAGCAGGGTGTTTTTGAACACCACCAGCAGGTTCATCCGGGAGAACACTTCCAGGTAGTTGGAAAGCGTCGCATTTGTGGGGACGAACGTCATGATGGAGCTCATGTTGGCGAAGATGTCGGCCTCCGGTTTCAGAGAGGCGGAGATCATCCAGAGCAGCGGGGAGACAAAGATGACACCGATGACGATGTTTCCCGCGTAAAACAGGAATTTGCTCAGAAAGGCGGACGCCTTTTTGGATTGCGGTTTTCTGGTCATAGTTCATATCCCCCTTTCTCAGTCTGTGGCCGAGGTGACTCGTTTCATTGCCAGCGACATGGTCACCACAATGACGAAGAACACCGCCGCCACCGCGCAGGCATAGCCGAAGTTGCCGTTTTGGAAGCCCTGGGTATAGATGTAATAGACCAGCGTCTTGGTGGAGTTCTTGGGGCCGCCCTGGGTCATGACGTAGGGCTGGGTGAAGAGCTTCATGGCCTGGATCATGGTGATCATGATGACATACTTGATGGTGCTTTGCAGGCCGGGAATGGTGACGTAAAGGAACTGCTGGAACTTGGTGGCTCCGTCCACGGAAGCGGCCTCGTACTGCTCGCCGGGGATGCCCTGGAGCCCTGCCAGGAAAATCATCATCTGGTAGCCTGCGCCCTGCCAGGCGGACATGAAGATAATGGAGTTCATGGCGGTCTTTTCGTTGCTCAGGAAGTTGATAGAATCAAAGCCCAGGTTGGTCAGCAGGGAGTTGATGAGGCCGGTGTTGGGGTTGGAGTTGTACAGCACCGTCCACAGGATGGAGATGACCACCATGGAGGTGAGCTGGGGGCTGAAATACATGGTGCGGAAGATGGCCACGCCCCGGAACTTTTTGGACACCAGCAGCGCCAGCGCCAACGCCAGCGCGCACTGGCAGGGGACGACGATGACGGTGAAATAGACGGTGTTTTTCAGCGCCTGCCAGAAGTCGCTGTCACCGAACAGCTTGACGTAGTTTTTCAGCCCGATAAAGGTGATGTCGTCCGGCCGCATGATCTGGTACTGAAACACGGAATAGTAGACCGTGTAGATCATGGGGACCACCAGGAAGGCCACCAGCAGCACGACCGCCGGGATGACAAACACATAGGCGGCGATCCGCTCATTCCGCTTGCGGGCAGACAGGTTGGATGCTTTTGTCATGAGGCAATTTCCCTTCTTTCTTCACGAATAGGTGCGGAATTGACATGATGCAGGGAATTTTGGGTAAAAAATGGCCGCACCGCAGGGACAGTGCGGCCAAAAAGGGGTGATTCTGTTTTGTCGGCAGGAGAATTACTCCGCGTAGTAGGTCTCGTAATTCTCGGTGAAGTTCGCGGAGACGCGGTCCAGCTCGGACTGGATGTAGTCCTCATCCACGGTGCCGGTGGAGGCGGCGTCGGAGAAGATGTTGGTCATAGCCTCAGCGTAGTCGCTGGAGAAGTTGGCGTAAGAGGGAGAACGGGGACGGGGAGAGGCGGTATTCTCAAGCTGTTCCACGATAAGGGCGCGGGCGCCTTCCGCATAGTCGGCCATGGCCTCCTCGTCATAGGCGGAGGAACGGGTGGCGGGCTTGGCGATGGCGGCGGCGTAGGTGGCCACGTTCTCGGTGTTCATCAGCCACTGGAGGAACTCACCGGCGGCGTCAACGTTCTCACAGTTCTTGGAGATGGCGGCAGCCCAGTCGCCGCAGGGGGAGACGGCGGTGCCGGTGTCGTCAGAGACAGGGTAGTAGGTGACGCCCCACTCGAAGTCGGCGCTCTCCTCCAGGGTGGCGATGTCCCAGGAGCCGCCCAGCATGGTGGCGCAGGCGCCGTTCAGGAACTCATCGTCGATGGGGTCGATATTGGCATAGCCGTTGGCGATGATGTTGGCAAGCCAGGCAGTAGTAGTGACAGCCTCAGCGCTGTTCACATAGCCCTCGGCGGTGGTGCCGTCGTCGCTGATGTAATCCACGCCCTCAGAGACGTACAGCGGCTCCAGCGCATAGGGCAGGCCCTCGCCGTGGTCCATGATGATGTGGGTGCCCACATAGCTGTCGGTGGTGCACTTTTCGGCGATCTCCAGGAACTCAGACCAGGTGATGGGGTTGTCGATGGTGCGGGAGTCCAGGTCGTCCACGTCCACGCCGCACTCGGTCAGGTAATCCTTGTTGTAGAAGAAGGCGACGGAGGATTCAGTGGCGCCGATGGCGTAAAGCTGACCGTCATAGGTGTTCTGGGTCACGGCGGAGTCTACGAAGTCCTCCAGATCCTCGGCGGTGAAATAGTCGTCCAGGGGAACGGTGACGCCGTTGGCGGCGTAGTAGGAGACCTGGGGACCGTCCACGTAGAAGATGTCGGGCAGGTCGTTGGAGGTGACGGCGGTGGCGATCTTGTTGTCGTAGGCGTAGGAGTCAGAGCGGTCGATGGCCTCGCGGCTGACCTGGATGTTGGGGTTGGCTTCGTTCCACTCAGCCAGCTTTTCTACCCACCATTCCTCCACGGCGGCTTCGTCGGTGGGGCTCCAGATGGTCAGGTAAATGACCTCGTCGCTGTCGGTGGCGGCGGCGGCGCTGCTGTCAGTGGTGGTGTCGCTGGTAGTGGTGGTGCTGCTGCTGGAGCCGCAGGCCACCAGAGACAGTGCCATTGCCAGAGCCAGGACCAGAGCAATGAGTTTCTTCATAATGGGTTCCTCCTTGTGATTTGATGATTTCCCTTTGAAAAGAGAGCGGTCATTTATGAAACCCGTTCCACATTTTGAATTTGTGAAACCGCAGCGGGACTGCGGGTAAAATTCCGAATGTGGAATCGGTTCCATATCATGCTTATATGATAACGGACGCAGCGGAAAATGTCAAGCGAATAGATGGATTTTTTTTGCGCCAAAATAGAAAAATGTGAAATCCGACAAAAATAAACATTTCTTTTTGTGCAGAACCCACAAATGCCCTGCCTCCCGGCAAAGGGCATATCCCTACGCTGTACATCCCCAAAAAGCGCGAAAAAAGAGTGACCGACAAGATTGCCGGTCGCTCTGATGGACAAAAAAGCAGCGTTCAGTTGTCCTCCGCGTCCTCCTCTGGTTCTGCGTCCTCCTCCCCTTCCTCAATGGCCTGGATGCGCTCCGGGTCGAAGAGCCGGGACAGGTGCAGCGAGTTCAGGTAGGCCACCAGCGAGAAACCGATGATGAGCAGCACAAACAGCGCCTGGGGCGCGTAGGTGGGAGAAAAAAAGAAAATCAGGATGGGCAGCACGTCCAGCAGCATGATAAAGATGGTGAAAATGCTGTTTTTCATGGCCAGCAGAAAGCCGTGACGGACGGATTCCCACACGCCGCCGCCGAAATAGGCCAGCGCCGGAAACGCATGGCTCACCGCCGCCAGGTAGAAATAGCCCACGGAGAGGATGACCACCTGAAACACGAACCGAAACCCAATGTCCCAGGAGGAGGCGGCCCAGAAGTCCAGCACCAGCACAGCGCCAACTCCGACAGCCAGCAGGAAGAGCAGGGTCCCCTTTTTCAGGTTCTTGCGGAAAGCCCGGAAAAAGGCCCGGTACAGGCCGGTGTCCTCCCGAAAGACCATGCGCAGGGTGACATCGTAAAGGGCCGTGGTGGTGGCCCCCAGGGTGACGATGGGCAGACTGCACACCACCCAGATGACATTGAGGAAGATCAGGTCGATCATGCGGTTGAGCAGGCGAACGACGGAATTGTCCTGTTGCAGGAATTTCATGGAATGGCCTCCTTTTGCGATTGCCGGTTGGTAAAGACATTATAACAATATGGAACGGGTTTCGCAATAGGATAATCAAAAAAAATTGAACGATTCAAAGATATGGCGGCTGGTTGATCTACTTCCCAAAAAGCGTCAAACCAGCACTGCACAATTCGGCAAATACGATTGTGCAGTGCTGGTTCCATTCGTTACGGTACTGTCCAGTCCAAAGGAACAGCAAATCGCCCCTATTCTCGACGCAGGGCGTCGATGGGGTTCAGATTGGCGGCCTTTACCGCCGGGAGCAGTCCAAATACCACGCCGATGACCACGGAGAACAGCACCGCCACCAGAATGGAGAGCAGGCTCACCGCCGTGGGCGTCCCGGTCAGGCTGCTGATGACCCGGGCCAGGCCCAGACCGGTGACGACACCCAGCAGGCCGCCGATGCTGGTCAGCACCGCCGCCTCAGTCAAAAACTGCCAGAGGATGCGGCCCCGCTTGGCTCCCAGGGCCTTTTTCAGCCCGATCTCCCGTGTCCGCTCGGTGACGGAGACCAACATAATGTTCATCACGCCGATGCCCCCTACCAGCAGGGAGATGCTGGCGATCCAGATGAGCTGCTGGTTGGAGGTGGCGGACATCTGCTGGAGACTGCGCGCCGCTTCCTCCAGGTCGGTACTCTGGTAGGAATAGGTGGGGTCCACCATGTCAGAGAGATTGGCGTTGAGGATCTCCGCCGCCTTTTTCCCTGCGGTGGTCATGTCGTCGGTGCTGGAGGCCCGGACCGCCGCGTTTTGTGGCTCATCGTACTGATAAATTTCCGGCCAAAGCGTACCGGGGATGAGTACCGTGCCGCTGGACGAGCTGACGTAGGTGTAGTAATCGGAATAACTGGTGATGACCGGCTCGCTGGTGCTGGCCAGCTCCACCAGGCCCACCAGGGTGAAGGGGTCGCCGCTGATCTCGATGACCTTGCCCACGGGGTTCTCTCCGTTGAACAGGGCGCTGGCCGCCGCCTGGTCCACCAGGGCGACTTTGTGGTATTCGTCGTAATCTCGCTGAGTGAAGGGGCGGCCCAGAGGCACCTGGTAGCCGTAGACCTCCAGATAGTGGTCGTCAATGCCCGTAATGGCGCCGTTGAAGCTGGTGTTCTGGTAATAGGTGTTGTAGGTGTACTCCCGCTGCCGGTAGAGGGTGGCGCTCTCCACCGTCTCCAGCCCCTCCAGCCGGTCCCGAACGCCCTCGGTGATGACCGGCACCCCTTCCGGGATGGCCTCGTACTCCGGCTCCAGCGCCCGGTCATCCACACAGAGCTGCACCTCCACTTAACTGGCGCGCTCCGAAAGATATTCTTTTTTCTCCCCCCCCCTGACGGTAAAATATGGTTGACAAACCTACACAAATTTCCATGGTATTTGTCGTGAGAAGTCTTGCTTTTTCCCGTGCAGATGATATAATAACAATTAGTTATTTTTTTCGTCACAGTTCTGTAAAGTTCCTCTTCCTTTGACGGTCCCCGCCTTTTCACTTCCCTTTTGCTCAACCAATGAGAGGATTCCCTGCCAAAACCAGCGAGACGGGTTTGGCAGGGACAGGCAGGGAGCACAGCGCAGGCAGGGAGGCACGGAGTGTCGGAAGTGCCGTTTGACAGCAGAGGAAGCGCCCCTTCGGGGCTTTCCTTCTGTCACAGCAGAAATGGACGAGACCTGCCGCAGGGCAGGGCGTGGGATAGGGAGCTTGCGGCGGCGACACCCAGCCATCCAAGGTTTCCTTTCATCAGAGCTTCCCTAAAATGACCAATATCAATGGACATGATTTGTCTACCAGAGAGAGGACGGAACGCCCTCTTTCTCTCTTTGACTTTTCCGCCACACACCATGGGGACGGAACAGCGGATATGTTCTGTCTGCGGGAATGTTCTCCCCTGTGAACGTCCTTCCGTGAATGACGATTCCACTGTATGGCAACAATAACAAAAAAGGAGAAACGAAAAAGATGGGGCAGTATGCTTTTTCCACTGTTCTCTATGTGGATCACGAAGACTTATTTGATAAAGCGCTGTCAAACCTTCGGGCAAACGGACTGACAGAGGAGCATGTGCAGCTGATTGTTATAGATCCCTTTGTGTCGGACGCGGTGCGCCAAGTCTGCACAGAGGTCGAGGATGTGATTTACCTTCCTCTGGAAAATGCGGATATGATCGTCGCCTATCAGGAGGGCTTTCTACGCGCAAAAGGAACATTTGTGAATTTTACGCTTGCGTCTTCCAGCTATGCTGCCCATGCCTACCGGGATGTCGGGAAAGCGTTTGCGAAGTATCAGACCGATCTCGTGGCCCTGCGTGCGTTCTTTGTCGGTGCGAACGGGGAACAGAAAGCCTATGGCGGTTCCTGCAAAGCGCGCGAAAAAATGGAGCAAATCGACTTGACGGAAGAACCCCACCGGTTTCAGCTGCTTCTCCAGGCGTATTTTTTCCGGCGGAAGCTGTTGAAAAACCACGCCTTCCGCTCCGAACTGCATGGCGACGCACTCTATCAATTCCTGCTGGAAGTGTTGCTGAAACAGCCGGTTTATGTCTATCTGCGCTGCGCGGAATACCATTTCACTGTGGCGCTGGAGGACAACGCCTCTTTGAATCCTCTCCAGTACTGCCGCTGGTGGTATCACAATTCCGTGACCGATTTCCTGACGCCGCTGCTGAAACAGGCGAAAGAGGAACGGGGCCGCATCCCGGAGTTTTTGCAGGCTGCCTGCTACTACCTGATTTACTCCAAGTTCAACTGCAATTACAATGACCGGACAAAGGGCATCTTAAAGACCAAAGAGGAATCCATGCGTTTTTTGCATGAGGTGTTCCAACTGACTACTTTTATCGACAACACCGTCCTGATGGACCGGGACATCACCAGTTTCACCCAGGCCAACCGTGCCATTCGGATGCTCCTGCTCCAGGGCAAGGCCGAGGTACTGAACAAGGACCTGAAAATCGTCGATGTCAACCACAATTTTGTGGCGCTGATGGAACCAAAAGACGGCGTACAGGATGATGATTACGAAAACCACGCGGCCGTACTGACCCGCAACAACAGGGAGCTGCTCCGTATTCGTGTAATGAATTACGAGAACGGAATGCTGCACATCGACGCCAACGTGGGCGTGGTGGATTTCCTGCGCGCTGACGAATACGAGGTTTTTGCCCGTTGCTCCCTGTCGAATGGCGAGACCATGACCTATCCGGCGGAGCGGGTGGAGGTCTATCCGCTGGTCAAGTGCTTCGGCATCACCTTCCAGCGCAAGCACTCCGTTCAGTTTCACATCCCGGTCAGCAATGACCCCAAGCAGCGGATCAACTTTTATTACCGGTTCTGCGGGCGGGTCTACCAGTTTAAAATCACCTTCAATATCTACAACTCCCGCATGACGCCCCTCAGCGAATACTCCTATTGGGTGTTCCGGGATGGCTGGATGGCTACCTGGTATAAAAAGGAAACTTTGATCCTGCGCAAATACAGCGGGCTGTTTCACTTCAAGCGGGAACTGCTTTTCGCCTGGGACCTTTACAAAAAATCGGAGGATAAATCCGTTGCCCGACGTGGGCTATGGCTGCGTCTGCTCTATTGGCTTACGCGGTCCCACTACGGCAAAAAACACATCTGGGTGACCTTCGACAAGCAGTATAAGGCCGGGGACAACGGCGAGTATATGTACCATTACTGCCGGGAGAACCACAGCGACGAGGTGGAGATTTATTATACCCTCCGGAAAGAGGCTCCGGATTATCGCAGGCTGGTTCAAGAGGACAAAAAGCACATTTTGGTCTATGGTACGCTCCGGTGCCAGTTGATCAGTTTGATGGCGGAAGTCCTGCTGGCCACCCACGCCAACATCGCGGCGCAGTATAACCCGGAGCCGGACTATAACACCTTTACGAAGGATCTGCAACGGGGCAGCGTCGTCTGCATCCAGCACGGTTTGACGATTCAGAAGATCGCCCAATACCAGAACAGGGTGTTTGATAACACCAGGCTCTATTGCTGCGCCTCTCCCTACGAAATCAAAAACCTGAGCCATCCCTTTTACGGATATGAACCGGAGACGCTGAAGCTGGTGGGGCTGGCCCGCTACGACGGACTGAAGAGCAGAGATCAGAAAATCATCCTGATCACCCCCTCCTGGCGGCGTAATGTGGTCAACTCCAGCGTGGCAAACATCCGCAAAACGCATAACGACAACTTCAAGGGAAGCTCCTATTTCCGCATTTATAACACCCTGATCAACGACCAGACCCTCATTGACTGCGCCAAGTCCTGCGGCTATCGCATCGTCTACCTGCTCCACCCGGCCATGAGTGCGCAAATCGACGACTTTGACCGCAATGACTATGTAGAGCTGATACCGGCTACAGGGGATGTCAGCTATGAAAAAATCCTTTGCGAGTCCAGTCTGATGGTCACGGACTACTCCGGCGTCCAATTCGACTTTGCTTATATGCGCAAGCCTCTGGTCTACTACCACCCGGCAGAGCTTCCTCCCCACTACGATGAGGGCGGGCTTGTCTACAGCACGATGGGCTTTGGCCCCATTTGCACCAACCATCAGGAGATTGTAACGACGCTGTGCGAGGCTATGCAAAGAGGCTGCCAGATGGAGCCTGAGTATATCCGGCGGGCGGACGACTTCTTCGCCTACGACGACCACAACAACTGTCAGCGCATTTACAACGAGGTACGCCGCTGGCAGGAACAAAACCACTAACCGCCTGGGAGAACACGAGACAGCATGAATATTGCAATGATTTTTGCCGGGGGACACGGCGTCCGCATGGGCGCTGGCGTACCCAAACAGTTTCTGGAGATCAACGGAAAGCCGGTGGTGATCCACACCCTGGAGCTGTTCCAGTACCACGCTTTGATCGACAAGATTTATGTCTCTGTTTTGGATGAGTATATCGACTATATGCAGGCGCTGGTGGAGGAATTTCACATCACCAAGGTGGCCGGCATTGTCCCCGGCGGCGAGACTGCCCAGGACTCCATCTATCATACGCTGAAAAAGGCGGAGAGCGAGAACCCGCCCGACTCTATCGTCCTGCTCCACGACGGCGTGCGGCCCTATGTCTATTCCGACGTGATCACCGATAATATCCACGCGGTAGAGAAATATGGCAGTGCCATCACTGGCACCCCGGGTTATGAGACTGTGGTCATCAGCAAAGACGGCAGCACGGTCCAGCAGGTCCCCCTGCGGAAGCAGACCTTCACCGCCCAGGCCCCCCAGTCTTTCTACCTGAAAGACATTCTGGCCGCCCATGACCAGATCCGCGTTACGCCCGGCCGGTATCAGGACATGGTGGATGCCTGCACCATCATGACCACTTTGGGCAAACCGGTGCATTTGGTTTACGGCAACCGGGGCAACATCAAGGTGACGACCCCGGAGGACGTTTATATTTTCCGGGGCCTGCTGCAATACAAAGAGAACGAGCAGGCGTTCGGCTTCGGACTGACCAACCGCATCCAGGCGAAGATGGATCACTACAGGCGGAAGAAGGATCATACTTCCTAATTCGGAATCCTGAGAGAGAAAGAGAGCGTGCAGTGGAGCGTAAAGCTGTACAAATAAACACACAGGGCCAAACCAGAATCGAAAAATGGGATTTGCTGCGGGCGCTGCTGATTTTTCTGGTGGTGCTGGGACACACGGTGAACTATTATACGGCTGACTCCGTTTGGATGAGGGGGTTGTTTTTGTTCATCAATTCCTTCCATATGCCCTGCTTTCTGTTTTTGGACGGACTGTTCAGCAAACATAATGTAGACGGGAAACGATATTCGCGCATTTTTTCCTATCTTGTTGCTTATTTCTTTGCCAAAATGCTGCTTTGTTTCGCAAAAGGAATCCTTGTCCACGAGTTCAGTTTTTCGCTGCTGGAGGCTGCCAATCTGCCGTGGTACGTTTTGGCATTGTTCTGGTTCAACCTGGCCACGATCTTCCTGAGCCGTCTGTCTCATCGGTGGGTGCTGATTGCCTCTGTGGTGCTGGCCTGCTTTGTGGGGTATGACAGCAGTGTGGGCGATACACTGGCACTGATGCGGACCATTGTTTTCTATCCGTTTTTCTTTGCAGGCTATTGTCTGGACCCGGGGAAGGTGTCAAAAACGCTTTCCAGCAGGTGGATTAGAGTGTGCGGCCTGCTGGTTTTAGTGGCGCTGGGACTGGTTTGTATGACCCAAACGGACAAAGTGTATTTCCTTCGGACACTGATGACAGGACGACACAGTTTTAGTTCGCTGGCGAAATACGGATATGAGAACCTGGTCTTTTATGGCGGTCTGCTCCGCCTGGGTTATTACGGGGTGGTTGCTCTGCTGTGTGCGGCGTTGGTTGCAGTCATACCCAATCATATTCCCGGAGGGAACGTATTCGGCGCTGTTGGCAGACGGAGCCTGGAAGTCTATCTGCTCCACCGGCCACTCCTTCATATCCTGTATCAAGGCTTCCACTTCCGCACAGTAACGGCGGCGGCAGGCGTCAGCGATCTCATTATTTTTCCTATTGCTGTGCTTGTGACCGTTTTCTGCGCCCTTCCCTGCTGGGAAAAGCCCATTCGGGCCGTCATTTACCCCGGGCCACACCAGTCTAAGGGCGACGCAGAGCAGAAACAATAAGAAATCATCAGGAGGTTAAACGAATATGTGGCTTGAAACTCCTGTTTTTCAGGAAGATTTGGAACGTTTTGCCGCTCAGGAGCAGATTCCATGGCAGGAACTGCGAGGCAAGACACTGTTTTTGACCGGCGGCACCGGACTGATCGGCTCCACCCTGACCAGCGGGCTGCTGTACGCGAACAGGCAGCGGCAGCTGGGGATGACCCTGGTGCTGCTGGTGCGGGATGTGGAACGGGCAGCGCGGCAGTTTTCTGACCAACGCGCCTACAGCGGCGACGCGCTTGTGTTGGCGGAGGGAACGCTGGAGCGGCTCCCCGCCCTTCCCAAACCCATCGACTATGTGGTACACGGAGCCAGCCCCACGGCCAGCGCCTATTTTGTGCAGCATCCGGTGGAGACCATTTCCACTGCCGTAGGCGGCACCGCCAATCTGCTGGCGCTGGCAAAGGAAAAAAATGCGGCGGGTTTTGTTTATCTCTCCAGCATGGAAATGTATGGGACCATCCACACCGAAGCACCCCTGACGGAAAAAGACGTGGGGTATCTGGACCCTCTGGTGATTCGGAACTGTTACCCGGAGAGCAAGCGGCTCTGCGAGGCTTTGTGCGCAGCCTACGCCAGTGAATATGGTGTGAACGCCATGAGCGTCCGACTGGCCCAGACCTTTGGCCCCGGCGTGGCGGCAAATGATAAGCGGGTGTTCGCGGAGTTCGCCCGCTGCGCCATGAACCGACAGGACATCGTTCTGCAAACCGAGGGCAGGAGCAAACACTGCTACGTCTACGCCATGGACGCCGCCGCCGCCATCCTGACCGTCCTGCTGAAAGGGCAGGCCGGTTGTTCCTACAATGCGGCAAACCCTGCCACCTATTCCTCCATCCGGGAGATGGCAGAGATGGTGGCCCAGGAGCTGGCGGGAGGCAAGATCGGCGTGAAAATCGCCGCCACCGAGGAGAGCCGGAAGAAGTATCCCGCCGACCATTTTCTGAACCTGGACCCCACCGCCCTCCGTGAACTGGGCTGGGCGCCGACGGTGGACCTGATGGAAATGTATCGGCGGATGATCGCAGCTATGGGTCTGTGACCAGAGGAGGCACTGTTTTTCATGCAGAATAAGAAACCAAAGAGAATTTTATTGCTCACGCATAAGGATTCCGACAACTTAGGCGATCAGCTGATTGAAGTTTGTGATATGTCCCTTTTGCATACCATAATGAAAAATTTGGGGTTTCAAGAAGGGGAATATGAGATCATCGACGAAAAGGCCGCTATTGTCACGCCGCAATATGTGAACTCAAGAGACCCGAAATTGTTAAAAAGGGCAAGAAAACTGATTAAGAATGCCGATTTGGTCATTGTGGGTGGAGCACCCCAATTTAACTATCTTTATCAGTATTTTTCCGAGCGAAGCGTAGTTTTGATTAAGCTGGCAAAAAAATACAATAAGCCCATTCTCTTTTCCAGCATCGGAATTGAAGACTACGATCCGGAGCATCCAAAATGCAAACGTGTAAAAGAGGCGTTAAAGAGTGACTGTGTCAAAATGGTCACAACCAGGGATAATTTAACGGATTTAAAGAGATTAAGAACGAGAAAAGAGATGGTGATCGGCCAGGTGGCGGACCCTGCCGTGTGGTCAGCGTATGTATTTCGCAATTTTGTCCAAAACAAGCAGGTACAGCCGCCTGCGGAGCAGAAAACCGTCGGGATGCGTGCGGGGACGTTTTTCGGGCGTATGCTGAAAAAGAACCCCGAGGAAATACAGCCGCCAAAGAGGGAAGAATCCCCCCAAAAAATAGGCATCTTTTTGATTCGCGGCGGTGCGTTTACAGCCAACCACATTGATTTCACGGAAGAGGACGCTACAAATATGTGGCTGGATCTGACAGCGGAAATTCAGGCCAGAGGATATGATTATGAATTTATAACCAGCGGCCACTTTGCCGATGAGGTATTTATGGACCATTTGGTTCGGGATTGTGGAGTGAAGCTGGCAAAATGTGTATTTAATATGTACAAACCGGAACAGCTGATTGAAAAGATCTCCTCTTATGCAGGCGTTATTTCGTGCAGACTTCATCCGGGTATCGTCTCTTACTCGCTGGAAGTACCGGCGGTAGGAATTGTTTGGAATCCCAAGGTGCCGGGCTTCTACAACGCGATTGATTATCCGGAGCGGCTTATTTATAAGGACGATATTTCGGCCCCCTATATTATGGACAAACTGGAATCGGCCATGAAAGAGGGCGTTCATCATAATGAAGCGTTCATGACCAGTGTGTATTCCTATTTGTTTAACGCGGTTAAGAAGGAATTGTGTCCGGAAAATGAAGCAACCGTTTATGACTATGACAGAATCATTGCAGAAATGCCATTGTACCCGGGAACAACCGAAAGTGAAGCGCAAGACAAATTGAGGAGGCAAACCAGGCGTTGCTATAAGAATTACAACGCAAAGGAGCGTGAGCTGAAGAGTTTAAAGGAGGCGCATGATTTAGAGAAGCACCCCGTTTTCATCCGATATTTCAGCAAGGGAGGAAAAAATCTCCAGTGTATGTATAAGGAAGAAGGCGGAAAAGAGGAACTCTTCAAAAATGGCGGTCACGAATATACAGCGCCCACCATGCTTTTCCATAACAATGGAAAGGATAGGGTGGATAAGATTCAATATATCTATGACGGTTATCAATTTATTGGCTGGAATATTCGCGTCAGATCAGATGATACATGGTTTTGGTATATGAAAAATACCATGTTATGCAGCAGGATAAAAAATCCGCCGCCAGACTTCGACCAGTTAAAATATGTGGTGGGAGATGAAGAGGTACTCCCTGTGCTTCCGCTAAAGCGCATCGACTCTGTTGTGCTAGAGGCATGTTGGGAAAAGGAGTGAGAAGAAACCCGGTTCCCTCTGGAAGTGGGCGCTGCGCAAGGTAAAGCGTCTGCTGTCTTGAGAAAACTCTGTCAGGTCAGCCGAGTCCCGCAACCGCAAAAGGTTCTGAAATCTGAGGATTTCAGAACCTTTTGCTTTGTTTTTAGCTGGTTTTTCTTCTTCGATTCCTAAACTTTGAAGTTGAAATTACAGCAGGTCATTGATGCTATAGAAGAAGCGGATGATGAGTGACGAAAAATTGACTAAAGTGTAAAAGCAAAGCACTTTGGCGGCGGTCAGGTTTCAAATGCAGGGACGATATAGAAGGAAAAACGTATCTCCTCCTCCCCGCTGACGCGGTAGGGTTCCTCTACGTCGCTCCGCCAGCTGTCGATGCCGCCCACGCCCCGGAGGGCACCCAAAATGCGGATGACGGTGCGGCTGCTCTCCGGCAGCTCCTCCTGATGCGCTGCGGCGGCCAGCTGGTGCTGGGTGTAGGGGAGGACCGAGCAGTGGAAGGGCCGCTCACCGCACAGGAAGGTCAGCTCTCCCGCTCGCAGGCGGTAGGTGTCCTTGTGGTTGCCGCACTCCTGGGGCACCAGGTAAGGGGTTGCTGAAACCGCAGCCTCATGGGAGCCGAACTGCGCGCCCTTGTATCGGTCCGGGTAAGTCTCCCCGGAAAGGCCGTCCCAGCGGTAGTTGTCCAGACGCTTGGCGGAGAGAAGCTCCAGGCCAAAGGCGGGCAGTTCTGGCAGTCCCTGTGCCCTCAAGGGGTACTTCCGGCACTTCGTGCCTCCCTGTGCCCCCTGATAGTCCATGCTCACCTTGATTCTGCCCCAGGCGTTGACCCGATAGGTCACAGTAACGAGGGTTTCCGGCGTGGTAGCGGTGGGCCAGGTGTAACGAATTTCCACTTCCCGGATGTCCTCCCGGGCAGGGCGGCGCTGGGCGAAATCCAGAGTGTCCAGCGTCTCGGTGAAGCCGTCGCCAAACTCCTGTACCTCACACGTCGTCGCCACGCTGTACCGGTCAGCGCCCATCCAGGCGGCGCTCCTGGCGGGGAAGTTGCAGCCCAGGTCGTTTTCCGTAGGCGCCCGCCAGAAGGTGGGCCGCGGGGCGCGGTAAAGCTGCTCCTGTCCGTCCACCATCAGCGACACCGGGCCGCCTTTGTCGAAGGAGAACACATAGTGGAACCCCGCCCCATAGAGGCCCAGGTTGTAATCGGTGTGGATCACCTGCAAACAGGGGCCGGAATCGGTCGCGTCGGAGAACTGCTCCAGCTCCCGCAGGGCGCTGCTGCGGCAGTCCTGCCGGCGCTGGGCGTTGGCATGGTCGAAGGTGGCCCGTTCCTCTTCGCGCAGATACCAGTACCGCACCTCCTCCATGGCCGGTTTTTCGGTTCGGTCCGCAAAGAGCAGGCCGTTGGCGCAAAAGGCGTAGTCGCTGGGCCGGTCGCCGAAGTCGCCGCCGTAGAGCAGCCGCTCCGACTGGTCGTCCTTGCTCCAATAGAGGGCCTGGTCGATGAAATCCCACAGGAACCCTCCCTGGAAGGAGGGAAATTCCTCCCGCAGCTTCATATAAGATTCCAAGCCGCCCACCGAGTTGCCCATGCTGTGCATATACTCACACAGGCACATGGGCTTGGGCGGGTCGTTTTCCAGATACGCCCGCACGTCCGCAGGGGTAGGGTACATCCGGCTCTCGATGTCGGTGATGAAATCAAAGCTGCGGTCATAGAACACGCCCTCGTAATGCACCAGCCGGGTGGGGTCAACCGCGTGGAAGTAGTCGCACATCTGCTGGATGACCGTCCCCACATGGGATTCGTTCCCGGCGGACCACCACAAAATCGAGGGGTGGTTCTTGTCCCGCTGGTACATGGACTTGGCCCGGTCCAGGCAGCAGGGCAGCCAGGCGGGGTCGGAGCCGGGGATGTTCCAGGAGGTCTCGGTGATGCCCAGCTTCATACAGGTCCCGTGGCTTTCCATGTTGGTTTCGTCCATGACGCAGATGCCCGCCCGGTCACAGAGGGTGTACCACAGGCTCTGATTGGGGTAATGGGAGGTGCGGACGGCGTTGATGCCGTTTCGCCGCATAATTTGGATGTCTTTCTCCATCTCTGCCGGAGAAATGGCCCGCCCGGTGCGGGGGTGCCACTCGTGGCGGTCCACGCCGTTGACCAGCAGCCGCTTCCCGTTCAGCAGCATGACATTGTTCTGTATCTCAAACCGGCGGAAGCCCACGTCCCAGGGGACCACCTCCAGCACCTGGCCCTCGTCGTCCAGTACCTGGAGCAGCAGCCGGTAAAGTTTGGGCTGTCCCACGTCCCAAGGCTGGATTTGGTTCAGCGTCACCGGGCGGCTGGTGCAGGCGTCGGCGGGAAGCGCACCTGCGGCAAGCACCTGTTCTCCATCCAGCAGCTGCCAGGAGAGAATCGCCGCCCGACTGCCGGAGACTTCTGCCGCAAAGGAGAGGGTGCCGGTCCCTGTCTCCGGGTCGTAATCGGCGCGAACGGTCAGGTCCTCCACATGGCCCTGGGGTTTGGCGTAGAGAAATACCTCCCGGAACAGGCCGGAGAACCGGAAAAAGTCCTGATCCTCGATCCAGGCAGCGGAGCTGCGCTTGTACAGCTCCACGCACAGGCGGTTCCCACTGGGGCGGACGGCGTCGGTGATGTCGAAGTCCGACGGGGTGAAGGAGTCCTCCCCGTAGCCGATGAACTGGCCGTTGAGCCAGACGTAGATGGCCTGCTCCGCGCCCTGGAAGGAGATACACACCCGTTTGCCCAACAGCGGCGCATCAAGGTCGAACTCCTTCACATAGCTGGCCACCGGGTCGTGCTCCCAATCCACCTGAGGCGGGCGCAGAAAGGCGTGGCCGTCCCAGGGGTAGGCGGTGTTGGTGTACTGAATTTGTCCGTACCCGTTCAGCTCCAGGTGGGAGGGAACGGGGATGGGCCGGAAGGCAGAGAGGTCGTACCCTTCCTGCCAGAAGTCGGCGGGGCGCAGGGCCGGGTTTTCGCTCCAGGTCACCTGCCACTGGCCGTTCAGGGACTGTTTCAGGGTCTGGACCCCGGCCTCATAAGAGGCCGTGTCCAGATAATAGGGATGGTCGGAGTGGGCGTCCAGGCGGTTCACCTGGAACACGGTGGGATCTTCCAGCCAGGAGAGGCTGGGCGTTGAGACTTTTTGCGCCATATCAGCCCTCCTGCTTCTCGCTGTGGGCCTCGTCCCAGGCTTGGTTGGCCTGTTCCACCTTCAGGAAGTACAACAGCACCGTGATGAGGATGTTCAGGATGAAGGGGAACACCAGGTACATGAAGTTCAGCATATTGATGCAGGACTGGGGCTGTTGCGCGGCGTTCTGAACGTATCCGCCGGCAGCCAGAAGCCAGCCGCCCAGGGCGGTGCCTACGCCGCCGCCGATTTTGGTGCCCAGAGAGGTGCAGGAGTACATGGTACCGTCGATGTGCTTGCCGGTTGTGCGCCAGGTGTACTCTGAGCAGGTGGCGATCAGGGCATTCAGGTCGCCCTGGAGGGGGCTGGTGCCGATGTAGGCCAGGGCGGTAAACACCAGCATCAGCGGGACGTTTTTCATCAGGCCCGCCACGATGACCAGCGCCCGGAACACCGTGGACAGGGCGTAGCCGGTGAGGTTGACCTTGTAAATGCCCTTGGCCTTTTTCACGATGGAGGGGGTCAGCAGCAGGCCCACGATGATGGGGGCGTTCATGGCGATGGAGAACCGGCCCAGCAGGTTGGCGTCCCCCAGCACATAGGTCATGAAATAGATGCCCATAGCGGTCAAGGCGGAGGACACCTGGCAGCAGATGTACACGCCGCAGATGATGAGGTAGAACCGGTTGGACAGCAGCAGCTTGGCGGATTCCAGCAGGGAAATCTGTTCCGCCGGTGCGTTGTCCTCCGCTTCGCCCTCCAGAGCAAGCTCCTCCGGGGGCAGTTCCTTGACGGAAAAGACGGAGAAGGAGTTGACCAGCAGGCCCACGATGGCGTAGATGATGGCTACGGTGCGCCAGCCTGCGGCCCCGCCGCCGAAATAACTGACCAGGCCCACGGTGACGGACTGAATCAGCATACTGGTGCTGAAGGCGAAGATGAAGCGGATGGAGCCCATCTGCACCCGCTCATGGCCGTTTTTGGTGATGAGGGCAGTGAGGGCGGAATAGGCGATGTTGTTGGCGGTGTAGAACACAGCGTTGAGCAGGCTGTAGGTGATGAAAAAGTAGGCGTACTGGGCAGTCGCCTGGAAGGAGGAGGGGACGGAGTAAATGGCTACCAGCAGGAACGCGCAGCCCACATAGGCGTAGAGCATCCAGGGCCGGGCCTTGCCCATTTTGGAGTGGGTGCGGTCAATGAGGGAGCCGAAGAACACGTCAGTGACGCCGTCAAAGATCTTGGACAGCATCATCAGCGTGCCGATGATACCGGAGTTCAGACCCACCGTGTCCGTCAGGTAGATCATAACGAAGGCGGAGAGGAAGGCATAGACGACGTTGCCTGCCACGTCGCCGGAGCCGTAGCCGATTTTATTAAACCAGCTCAGATAACGCTTTTCGCTCATAATTGATTTCTCCTTTGAAAAAATTTTCTCGCAAAATGATTTTCTGACGCGCCAAATCATCATTTGTTGTGGTATAATTATAGATAATTTGAGACATTTTGCACATGGCCGAACTATGCCGAAGAATGGACAAAACAGTATATATAAAACAAATGAAAAATGGATAAAAGAATATCTATTTTGCGAGAAGGAGAGGAGCAATTATGTATATCAACGTCGCGTATCTGGAAGGGATGATGGAGCGCTACCTGACCCCGGTGGACCTGGAGGACCGGAGCGTCCCGCTGCGCGTCCTCTGCTGTGGGTTCTACCGGGTCACAGATGCGGACCCGGTCATCGACACGCCTCGCCCCAACGGGCGCAAGGACTACCAGCTGCTCTATTTTCACGCCGGACAGGGGCGGTTCTCTTTCCGGGCAGAGGAGGACGGCGGTCAATGTACCACCCTGGTCACGGCGGGACAGGTGGTGCTGTTCCGCCCCCACGACCGACAGGTCTATGAATACTATCCCTCAGACCACACGGAGGTGTATTGGGTCCACTTCACCGGCAGCCAGGTGGAGGAGATGTTAGAGCAGTTCGGCTTTGGCGGCAAGGAACAAATTTACTGGGGCGGCGTGACGCTGGAATATCAGAATCTGTTCCGAAAGATGATAAAAGAATTGCAGCTTTGCCGAAAGGGATACGAGGCCATGCTCACCCACCAGCTCCAGGCGCTGCTGATCTTGCTCAGCCGGAACCGGCACAATCCCTATGCCACCGGCACCCAGGCGGAGCAGATGGTCAACGACGCTCAGCTTTATTTCGATGAAAACTATGCCAAAGCGCTGAGCATCAACGACTACGCGGCCTCTGTTTACGTCAGCTCCTGCTGGCTCATTCGGAGCTTCCGGCAGTATGTGGGGGTGACGCCGCTGCAATACATCATCAACGTTCGCATGAGCAACGCCAGAGAGCTGCTGTTGAACCCGGCCCTGTCCATCTCCGATGTGGCCAGCTCCGTAGGATATGACGACCCCTTCTATTTCAGCCGGCTGTTCAAAAAGTGCGTAGGCGTGTCGCCCAGGGAGTATCGACACGCCTACAACGAGAAACAGTAGGGAAACTGGCAATGTGGTGCGTTGCAGTCTCAAATGCAAGCCTTTTCTGATAGATTTCAGCGCAATGTCGCAGATAAATCTCGTATTTTTCAAAACCGCAAAAAAGAAAGATTCTATCATAATTATATTGGGGCCAGGTGCTTTACCTGACCCCAACATTTATGATAATGCGTACTGAACAAAGGCCAGGTCATCCTGTTCGGATGCCTGGTCTTCGCCTTCTTGCAATGCGTTCTTTTCGTTTGGTTTGTGTCTGTAATGCCTTTGCTGTCTGTGTGGCGACTGCGGAAATCACTTGGACGGACACGCAAAGGGCTGTGTTATACTGTGTTTGCGCTAGGGGAAGGGCTGCGAAGCGAACTCCCGGTTCAGGAAGCAAGCCAAAGCGATCCTGTCAGGTTCCCGTAAAATACGCCACAGCTTTTGTGAAAAAACGGTCAGTTTTTACAAAAGATGATGATTATTCGATGGAGAGGGCTTGCCATTTCGCTGAAACTTTGCTATACTGAACATTGGAAAAACAAAACAGTGCGATAGCTGCCAGGTGTGCCACCACCTGACAGCCTATGCAGGTGAGACAGCTACCATACACAACGGCCAAGCTGCATCGCACCTTCTGTCATTATAGGCGGGTTTTACCCTTTTGACAAGGGGAAGTTCTGCCTAAACGGACAAGGAGGTGGTGTTTCTTGTCTGCTGTGCGCCTGACCCCAGCGTCTGTGCGCCGTGTGTGGGAGGAATCCCTGCACGGCGCTTTTTGTTTTTTCCGGCGGCGGTCTGGGACCTCCCGGCTCCGGCCACCGTTCGGGAAAACTTCCAACTCCCATCCACACCTATGCCCGTCCGCACCCCCAGGGGAGTTTCTCGAAACTGCGTCTGCGTGCTTTGTTTCAGCCACAGCTGCGGGAGATTCTCTGAACTCCAAAGAAAGGTTGGAAATTACATGAAGCGGAACTGCAAACGGTTGACCGCGCTAATCTTAGCGATGGCCATGTGCCTGAGTATGCTGTCATCAGCTGCCTGGGCCGCAGATGTGTCCGTTGAAGAGGAGGAAGTCACAGCGGCTTCCCTCACAACAGACGCAGAGGAACCCACAGACGACGAGGAAGAGGACACCAACGCAGACGCGGCCGGCGAAGACGCAGAGGACCCCGCCGAAGAAGAAGCGGCGGCGGAGGAATCCACGGAGGAATCCGCCGAAGATGAAGCAGCGGCGGAGGAATCCACGGAGGAACCTGCCGAAGAAGAAACGGCGGCGGAGGAATCTACAGAGGAACCTGCCGGGGAAGAAACCACCGAAGAAGCGGCCTCTGAGGACGAAGCGGCGGCGGAAGTCACCGCTCAAGCCGACGGAACCAGCGGACAGTGCGGCGACGACGTTTACTGGGAGCTGGACGAGGAGACCGGTGTGCTGACCATCAGCGGCACCGGCGACATGTACGATTACGCACATATAGAAGATGATGGCGACTACGGAACGGCTCCATGGTATTCATATCACGAAAGCATCACCGCAGCTGTTATTGAGGACGGTGTAACGTCAATAGGCGAATTTGCGTTCTTTGGCTGCGGGTGCTTGGAAAGCCTGACGATTCCCGACAGCGTGACGTCAATAGGCTATTTTGCGTTCCAGGCAACGGGACTGACGAGTATCACAATAGGCAGCGGTGTGACGTGGATAGCCGAAAATGGGGTATTCGACACCGAGAGCCTGACCGAAATTAATGTCGATGAAAGCAATACGGCGTACTGCTCCGTGGACGGCGTACTGTTCGATAAGGATATGACGACGCTTATAGCATACCCCAGGGGCAAGACAGATACAACTTATGCTGTTCCCGACAGCGTGACCTCCATCGGCGCGTATGCGTTCCAGGGCTGCGGGAACCTGACCAGCATTGAACTTCCCGACAGCGTGACCTCCATCGGCGAGTATGCCTTCAATGAATGCAACAACCTGGAGACCGTCATTTACAATGGCACGATGGCGGAGTTTGCGGCCATCGAGGTTGGCAAGGGCAACAGCTGCCTGATGAATCTGACCATTCACTGCACCGACGGCGACGCCACCAACGACGACTACGTTGACAACGCGGACGACGGCGAGGACGAGGAAGAAGAAGACTACTCCGTCGGCAACGGCGTGGAGTACCGTCTGGAGGACGGCGTTCTGACCATCTACCGCACCGACGAAGAAGACCAGGACGGCAGAATGTGGGACTGGGACGAGGGGGATTCTCCCTTCTACGAGCGGGACGACATCACCTCCATCGTCATTGAGGACGGCGTCACCTACATCGGCGCAAACGCCTTCAAAAGCTGCTCTGTGGAGAGCCTGTACATCGGCGCGGACGTGGAGGACATCAACTTTTGCGACGGCGCATTTGTCTTCTGTACCCAGCTGAGCAGCATCGAGGTCTCTGAGGACAACGGCACCTACACCACCGTGGACGGTGTGCTGTTCCAGAAGGACGACGAGGGCAACCCCTCCGAGCTGAAGCTCTACCCCGTGGGCGACGAAAGCCGCACCAGCTACGAGATCCCCGACGGCGTTTGGTACATCGAACAGTGGGCGTTCTTCTATGCCGACAGCCTGGAGAGCGTCACCATCTCCTACGACGTCACCGACATCGGCTATGAGGCGTTCAAAAACTGCTACAGCCTGATGAGCGTTACCGTACCCGACACCGTGACCAGCATCGGCGACCGCGCCTTTGGCTGGGGAGACTCCGACGAGGGCGATCTGGTGACGCTGGACGGCTTTATCCTCTACGGCTACGCCAACACCCAGGCCCAGTGGTACGCCGAGGACAACGACGTGACTTTCGTGGCCCTGGACGACGAAAACGCCGAGGGCGAGGGCGACTTCGGCGAGGACGGCGACAACCTCCACTGGGTCCTGGCCGACGGCGTTCTGACCATCAGCGTCAACGATGGCTATGACAACGGCTGGATGGGTGAGATGAGCCGGGGCGACGCCCCCTGGTACGACATGCGCCACTCCATCTATGAAGTGGTCATCGAGGACGGCGTGGAGCACATCGGCAACTACGCCTTCTACACCTGCACCAATCTGGAAACTGTGACCGTCCCGGACAGCGTGACCGATGTGGGGGACTGGGTCTTTGCGCAGTGTCCCAACCTGGGCAGCGTGGAGCTGTCGAACAGCGTGGGATGGATCGGCTACTACACCTTCTACCGTAGCGGCCTGACCGAGTTCACCATCCCCAACAACAGCGGCCTGACGGAGATCTGTGACGGCACTTTCCAGGGAACCAACCTGGAGAGCATTTCCATCCCCCGCCGCATCACTTCCATTGGCTACGCGGCGTTCCAGGACTGCGGCAACCTCAGTGAGGTCACCTTTAGCAGCACCTCCAAGCTGTCCTACATCGGCGACAGCGCGTTCCGGAACTGCTCCAGCCTGACCAACATCGACATCCCCAGCGGCGTCACCACCATTGAGGACTGGGCCTTCCAGGGCTGCTCCGCGCTGGAGAGCGTCACTCTGCCCGACGACGAGGACTTTACGCGGGTCCCCAGCGGGATGTTCAGCGACTGCGAGAACCTGACCAGCGTGACCATCCCCGACAGCGTCACCGAGATCGGCAACGACGCCTTTGCCAACTGCACCAGCCTGACCGCCGTCAACATCCCCGACGGCGTGGACTACATCTGTAGCTGGACCTTCTACAACTGCTCCAGCCTGGAGAGCATCACTCTCCCCGACGGCGTGACCGTCATCGAGGACGAGGCGTTCCGGGATTGCTCCAGCCTGACCAGCATCAACATGCCCGAAAGCCTGACCCAAATCTGCTGGGCGGCCTTTGAGGGCTGCTCCAGCCTGTCCGGTGACCTGGTCATCCCCGACAGCGCTTGTATTGACAGCGAGGCGTTCTACGGCTGCTCCAGCCTGACCAGCGTCACCCTGCCCAGCAACGACGAGTACACCGGCATTGGGGAGCGCACCTTCCAGTACTGCTCCAGCCTGACCAGTGTCACCATCCCCGACACTGTGACCTACATCGGCGGCAGCGCCTTTGAGGGCTGCACCAGCCTGGAGTACATCGAAATCCCCGACAGCGTGGACAACATCGAGTGGTGGGCCTTCGCCTACTGCCCCCTGACCGGGCTGGAGGACGACACCCTTGTCATCAACGAAAACGTGTACAACGTGGGCGACCACGCCTTCTACGGCTGCGGGTTCCACAATGTCATCATCTATTCCACTGAAATCGACATCGGCGACCTGGCCTTTGGCTGGGACGGCGACGACGAGGAGGCCTACGGCACCATCGACGGCTTCACCGTCTACGGCTACGGCGACACCTCCGCCCAGTGGTACGCCGACGACAACGGCCTGACCTTCGTTGACCTGAACTGGGAGTACGAGGGACAGTGCGGCGACAACGTCTATTGGACCATCGAGAACGGCACTCTGACCCTCTACACCGAGGGCGAGGCCGAGGACGAGGACCAGAATGGCGTGATGTGGGACTACTGGGACGAGGGTGAGTGCCCCTTCGCCTGGCGCACTGACATCACCTCCATCGTTGTTGAGGACGGCGTCACTTACATCGGCGCCAACGCCTTCCACGGCTGCTCTGTGGAGAGCCTGTACCTGGGCGCGGACGTGAACGGCATCAACTTCGACAGCAGCGCGTTCGTCTGGTGTACCGAGCTGAGCAGCATCGAGGTCTCTGAGAACAACGAAACTTACTTTGTGGAAGACGGCGTGCTGTTCGGCGACAACGGCTTCACCCTGTACCTCTACCCTGTGGGCAGCAACGCTGACTCCTACGCCATCCCCGACCATGTGACCTTTGTCTATCAGTGGGCGTTCTTCCACGCCGACAGCCTGACCAGCGTCACCTTCCCCGGCAACCTCTACAATATCGGCTATGAGGCGTTCAAAAACTGCTACAACCTGTGGGAAGTCACCATTCCCGACCACGTGACCTACATCGACTACCACGCCTTCGGCTTCGCCGACCAGGAGGACGAGGACGGCGAGTGGTTCGAGGAGATGGACGGCTTCACCATCTACGGCTATGAGAACACCGCCGCGCAGGACTACGCCGACAGATACGACAGCGTCAACTTCGTGGCGCTGGAGGTGGAGCCTGTCAGCGACGGCGGTGACTTCGGCACCAACCTCCACTGGAACCTGGACGAAGACGGCACCCTGACCATCAGCGTGGTGGACGCCGACCAGGGCAACAGCATGGACTTTGTGGGCATGGACAGCGCCCCCTGGTATCAGTACCGGCTCAACGTCAAGCACGTCGTCATCGAAGAGGGCGTGGAGGGCATCGACAGCTACGCCTTCCTGTTCTGCCACTACCTGGAGGACGTGGACATTCAGGCGGACATCACCTATATCAACAGCGACGCCTTTGGCTACTGCCGCAGCCTGGGTGAGATTACCATCCCCGACAGCGTCAGCTACGTTGGCGGCTGGGCGTTTGAGAACTGCTACGGCCTGGAAAGCGTTACCCTGCCCAACAACGACGAGTTCACCGACATCGAGGACGGCCTGTTCTACGGCTGCTACCTGCTCGCGGAAATCACCATCCCCAATACCGTCACCAGCATTGGCGATTACGCTTTCAACGGCTGCGGCAGACTGCGGGAGGTCGTCATCCCCGACAGCGTCAGCACCATCGGCGGCTGGGTCTTCGAGGGCTGCGGCAGCCTGGAGAGCGTTACCCTGCCCAACAACGACGAGTTCACCGAGATTCAGGGCGGCCTGTTCTACGACTGCGGGAACCTGACCAGCGTCACCATCCCCTCCAGCGTCACCTACATCGGCGGCAACGCCTTCAATGGCTGCGAGAGCCTGGGCGAGATCACCATCCCCGATAGCGTCACCTGCATCGACGGATGGGCGTTCTACAACACCGGCCTGAACGAGGTCACCATCCCCGCCAGCGTGGAGGAGATCGGTGAGATGGCCTTTGGCTATTACTGGTATTACGAGGAAGGCGAGGACGAGGACGGCGACTGGTATTCCGAGGAGTACGACGCAGTGGTGGACAACTTCACCATCTACGGTTACACCGGCACCGCCGCCGAGGACTACGCTAACGACAACGAACCGATTATCTTCGTGGCTCTGGAGGAGGAGGAAGCCGAAACCGAGGGTCAGTGCGGCGACAACGTCTACTGGTCCCTGAACGAGGAAGGCATCCTGACCATCTACACCGACGGCGAAGCTGAGGACGAAGGGCAGAACGGCCGGATGTGGGATTGGGTCGAATCCTTCACCTGGAGGGACGACATTCAGTCCATCGTCATTGAGGACGGCGTCACCTACATCGGCGCCGGGGCGTTCTACGGCTGCTCCGTGGAGAGCGTGTACATCGGCGCGGACGCGGAGGAAATCAATTTTGAATGCACGTTCCTCTGGTGTGCCCGCCTGAGCAGCATTGAGGTCGCTGAGGACAACGGCACCTACACCACCGAGGACGGCGTGCTGTTCCTGAAGGACAACGAGGGCAACCTCTCCGAGCTGAAACTCTACCCCGTGGGCGACGAGAGCCGCACCAGCTACGAGATTCCCGATGGCGTTTGGTACATCGAGGATAGTGCGTTCTTCCACGCCGTGAGCCTGGAGAGTGTCACCATCCCCGACAGCATCACCACCATCGGCGGCACTGCGTTCGTCAACTGCGACAGCCTGATGAGCGTCACCATCCCCGCCACCGTGACCGACATCGGTTTCCAAGCCTTTGGCTATATAGACATCGAGGACATGGAAACCGTAGACGACAGGCAGATTATAGACGGCTTCACCATCTACGGCTACGAGGGCACCGCCGCCGAGACCTACGCCAACGACAACGAACCGATTATCTTCGTGGCTCTGGAGAAGGCCGACATGACCGTCAGCAAGTCCGACTACTCCGGCACGTATGACGGCTCCGCCCACACCTTCACCCTGTCGGTCAGTGGACCCAGCAGCTACACCGTCTATTACAGCAAGACCACCAAGCTGACCAGCAGCAACTACAGTACCACCGGAACCACTACCAAGCCCACCCGTGTCAGCCTCGGACAGACCACCGTCTATTATTACATCGAGGACAACACCGGGATTTATAACGACGCTTCCGGCACCGCTTACATCTACCTCAGACCGGAAGTGACCGCCACCGCCTACTCCGGCACTTACGACGGTTCCACCCATTCGGCCACC
>MSHH01000061.1 GCA_001941075.1 Oscillospiraceae bacterium Zagget6
GCTCAAAAAACGCCGTGGACACAAGAAAGCAATTATCGCCATTGCCAGAATGTTGCTTACGGCAATCTACAATATGCTCAAGAAAAATGAGCCGTACAATCCTGAACTTTACCGTAAGGCTGACCGGCCTCCCGTGCATCGTGAGGTTTCTGTCGAGGAAGCGGTTTTTATGCTGCAACGGCAGGGGTATCTTGTGACCGCTCCCACTTCTGGATAACTCTACGGTAATTGAAGTTCGCTTTTTCGCTCCCTTTTAGGGGGCTTAGCTTGGTGCGCCCTTTTTGAGTATCGTGCTTGCATTACAATGTTTCAACCTTTTCATCATTATAACAAAAGCAAATCCGACTGTAAAGCAAAAACCGGTATTTCTGATATGCGCCGTCATTTTGTCGCAAAACGAACCGGCGCTTCTGCCCGGCTGACCCCCGGCGAAAAAATCCGCGCCAACATCTTCGGCGGCGAGGAAGTGGAGATGTGGTTTCTCCGCGTCAACGAAAGTTTGGGCCTGACACTGGACTACGACCAGAAACGCGGAAGTTTAACCGCAGTCAAGACCAGGCATAATGGAAACAGGAGGTATGATAGTTTATGGAATTTGTAGTGACCAGAACATTGAACGGGGTTCCTATCACCCGAAAAGAGATGCAAAACATTCCGCTGATGAACGACCATATCCGTAAAATCATAGCGCGGGTGAAGGCCCGGCTCCTGGAGGAATGTGCGGCTGGATAACCGGCTTGCAGACTGCTCCTGTGGGCGGTATCCCCGCTCATAGGAGCGATTTTTTCAGGCAAATATACAGCCATAAGTATGGGAGGTGGCACCTGTGGACAGAAAAAGCAAAATGATGAAGGTCAAGGAGGTCAGCGCTTCGCAGAAAAACATCGCGTTATACTGCCGTGTTTCCACGCGGCGGCAGGCCGAAGAAGGCTTCTCGATTGACATTCAGAAGGAAAAACTCGGCGCATATATCATCGCAAAGTACGACAAGGGATGCACCCACCACTTTTATGTGGACGACGGATACTCCGGCGGTTCCCTGGATCGCCCAGCGATGCAGCAGTTGATGGAGGACGTGAAGGCCCACGTTGTTACCGACGTGATCGTGTACAAGCTGGACCGTCTCAGCCGTTCGCAGAAGGACACCCTCTATCTGATCGAAGATGTTTTTTTGGAAAACAACGTGGCATTTTCTTCGATTCAGGAATCCTTTGACACATCTACAGCTCAGGGGCGTGTCGTTGTGGGTATCCTCTCCGTGTTCGCTCAATTTGAGCGGGAAACATCTATGAACGCACACGGACCACCCCTTCGCCCCATCCCCAAAACCTCCCCAAAACCGACTGCATAGCGGCCCCCTTTGCCGGGAAAACTGATGTTACCACATCCGGCAAGGAGGGGCTGATTTTATGCGGGGCAAAGTGGAGATCTGCGGCGTGAACACCGCCAAGCTCAAGGTGCTGAAAAACGAGGAGATGACCGAGTTGCTCAAGCGGGTCAAACAGGGCGACAGGGAGGCCCGGCAGCAGATGATCGAGGGAAATCTGCGGCTGGTGCTCTCGGTCATTCAGCGGTTCGCAGGGCGAGGGGAGAGCATGGACGATTTGTTCCAAATCGGCTGCATCGGGCTGATGAAGGCCATTGACAACTTCGACTGTGAGCAGTATCAGGTGAAGTTTTCCACCTATGGGGTGCCGATGATCAGCGGCGAAGTCCGCCGGTTCCTCCGGGACTCCTCGGCGGTGCGGGTCAGCCGCTCCATGCGGGACGTGGCCTATAAGGTCCTCCAGGCGCGGGAGGCGTACCTCAACGAACATCAGAAGGAGCCGTCCCTGGACGAGCTGGCAAAGGGGCTGGACATGAAGCGGGAGGACGTGGTGTTCGCCCTGGACGCCATCGCGGACCCGGTGTCCCTGTATGAGCCGATCTACTCCGACGGGGGAGACGCCATGTGTGTCATGGATCAGGTGCGGGATGACAAAAACACCGATGAAAAGTGGCTGGAGCATCTGGCGCTCCACGAGGCCATGGGGCGGCTCTCCGAGCGGGAGCGCCGTATTCTGGACCTGCGGTTTTACCAGGGCAAGACCCAGATGGAGGTCTCCCAGGAGGTGGGCATCTCCCAGGCCCAGGTCTCCCGGCTGGAAAAGGGAGCCATCCAGCAAATCAAAAAGGCGCTCTAAGGTGCTTTCATGGAAAAAACAGCGACAGCAGAACCACCAGCCGGTTTCCGCTGTCGCTCTTTGTATCATGAGGTTGTTTGTCACTCCCCGGATTCGTCCGCCGGGGAAGCAGAATCGTCCGCCAGAACGGAATCAGGAACATAAAACTCGTCCCCGTTGGCATAAGTGAACTCATACACCGTGATCTCATTGGGCTTTTCCTTGTAGAAAAAAGTGTAAATACTGAACACTGCCAGCAGTAACACCAATACCACACAAACCGCCCGCGCCGCCAGCCTCTGCCGCTTCCACTGGCCCCGTTCCTCTGGGGTCAGCTCCTCCATCAGCGTCGCCGCCAGCTCCTCCGGCGCACCGAAAGCGGCCTCCAGCGCCGCCCGGTCCGGGGCGGGGTCATCCTCCAGAAAAGCGTTCAGTAGGCCGGACAGCCGTTCCTCCAGCCGCCGCCGGGCAGAGCGCCCACAACGAAGATGTTTGCGGACTTCCCGCTGATAAAGGGTCGCCGCCTCGTTCATGTGCCGTCCCCTCCCTTCAAAATTTCGGAAACGCCGGTGATGAACCGGTCATAAGTCTCCAGCAGCTCTTGGAGGTAGACCCGGCCCTCCGGTGTGATTTTGTAATATTGCCGCCAGCGCCCGTCCGGGGCCACCCGCTTTTTGCTCTCGGTGATGTACTCCGCCCGGGACATCCGGTAGATGGCCGCATAGGGGAAAACGATGGTCAGGGTGCCGCCGCTCTTTTCCTTCAAGGCGTCGGTCAGCTCTCCGATGTAATATTCCCGCTGGGAGAGCAGGTACAGTACCAGCAGCTCCGTCAGGGCTTTTTTCAGGTTTTCTTCCAGGTTGTTGGAACGCTCCTTCGGGTTTTCCGCCGCCAAGCGCAGCGCCTCCCCTCGTTTTGGTCACAAAAATAGGATAAAAGAAGCGGGGTGGTTTGTCAACCGTTTTCCCGTAAAAAATGCAGTGGCAAAAATATTTTTCAATTCAGATTTTTTGTTATTGACAAAAAATAAGAGCCATGATAGGATAGAGTTATCAAAGATAAAGGAGGGTTCCTCATGAAGAGACAAGTTTCGTTACTCCTGATTTTGGCGCTGCTGCTGGCGGCCTGCACAGCCTGCGGCGGGAGCCAAACGCCCACGGACAGCTCCGCCTCTGCTAATAGCAGCGTTTCCGCCGCGGACGGGTCGGGCGGAGAAGGAGCGGACGCCGATGAGGTGGAGGCCGCGCTGGAGCAGTTTTTGACCAGCGTTTACACCACGGACGACCAGGGGCGATATACTGCATACTTGGCGGAGATGGAGGCGCTGGACAGCGCCGCTGGGTCGGGCATCGAGGATTCTCAGGCGCTGCTGGACGCGGCAGCGGACAACTACTATGCCGGGTTCGCCCCGCTGGTGACGGAGGACGTGTATACCCAGATGGTGCAGAACCGCGTCCCCTTCAAGTACGATAAGTTATACGCCGACACCCCCGCCACGGTGGAAGGCGTTGCCCTCACCGCCCAGGAGGACGGCTATTCCTACGCCGTCACCCTGCAAATCGACGGCGAGACCGAGACCCGCAGCGGCGAGTTGCAGTGGACAGAGCAGGACGGCTCGATTCTGGTCAGCTATTTTTACGAAGCGGATTGACGCCTGATTTTAATCGTCCTATTGACATAAGGGCAGTTCGGTGTTAGGATAGTTCTCAGAAGATGTCTGAATCTCATTATACTGTATATATCAATAAAACATATATTTGAATTGAGACAACAGAGAGGACGGATACCAATGAACAAGCGATTTCTCTCCCTGCTATGTGCGCTGGCTCTGCTGCTCACCAGCTGTGCCGGAACCACCGGGGACGCCAGCGCCGAGCCGTCCGGGGAAACGTCTGCCCCGGTTCAGGAGGAACCGGACAGCTCCGCCCCGGCGGAGGCAGCGGAGACCGACATGGCTTACATGTGGATCACCGACCTGACGGAGGACGCGGAGTTTGACCAGTACATCCAGCAGGAAAGCACCATGGAACTCATGCAGGAGTTGAACGCCCGGTTTCAGCAGGAGTTCGACTTTCAGGAGTGCAACGACCAGCAGGTCTACTATGTGGGCCAGTGCGACCTGCCCCTGCCCTTTGTACAATACGGCGACCCGGATTTAAAAGACCAGCGAGTTGAGCTGTTTCCGGGGGAGGACAAGGTGTTAGTGACCCCACTGACCACCTGGGAGGTGGGCAAATCAGTGGCGGAGAGCCTGAACGACTGCCTGGCCAAGGGCCGGGCCTTCGGGGAGGAGGACTTCGCCTTTGACCCGGAGAGGAACATCCCCATGCTGGCGGGCTGGGGCTACCGGGACTATACCGCCATCGGGGACACCTTCGGCTTTTACTATCTGGACAGCATCCTGACCTTTGAGGTGGTGGGGTTCCTGGAGGCGGGGACCACCCTGACGGCCTACGGCGTGTCTCAGCCCATCGACTACGCCCTGTGTCTGCCCTTTTTGGACATCGAAGACCCGGAGCAGTCGGGCATTTCGGTGGAGTCCATTGCCTTCCACTATATGCAGCGCAACGACGGCTTCATCGGCTATGACCGCAGCGACCCGGACGCTAAGCAGGAGACCATCGACCGGCTGAACGCCCTGTTCCAGGAGCTGGGGGTCAACTACAACGTGTACGACGACTACGAGTTTGTCTTTGTGCCCTTCCAGTTTTATGTGGCGGAGCAGGCCCAGGGCGAGATTCAGGAGGTCAGTTGTCCTACGGCTGAAAAGCTGCGATTTCTTCTATAGCGTTTTCCTCTTTCCCCGGCTGGAGCGGTGGGTGCGTTCCAGTCGGGGATTTTTGCGTTCTGTCGGGCAACTTCCGGCCTGATGAACGCAAAACGGGCCGCCGTCAGGCCGCCCATGCAAAACCCCCTCCGACAGCCCAGAGCAGTCGGAGGGGGAATTGGTTTTGGTTTCTCTCAGTTCAATCAGGGAAGGTTACTTCTTCGCCGGAGCCACGTCCTCGCGGTTGAAGATCTCGCGGTTCAGCGCGTGGTTCTGGTGGGAGACGATGATGGTGCAGACCGCGTCGCCGGTGATGTTGACGGCAGTGCGCAGCATATCCAGGATACGGTCGATGCCCATGATGAGGGCAATGCCCTCGGTGGGCAGACCCACAGAGGAGAGCACCATAGACAGGGTGACCAGGCCGACAGAGGGGACGCCGGCGGTGCCGATGGAGGCCAGAGTCGCCGTGGCGATGACCGTCAAAATCTCCGCCGGGCCGAGGTTCACGCCGTAAACCTGGGCGATGAAGATGACCGCCACGCCCTGCATGATGGAGGTGCCGTCCATGTTGATGGTAGCGCCCAGGGGGATGGTGAAGGAGCAAATCTTACGGGAGACGCCCAGTTTGTTGGTCAGGGTGTCGATGGACAGGGGGATGGTGGCGTTGGAGGTGGCGGTGGTGAAGGCGAACATCTGCACCGGGAAGAACTTTTTCAGGAACTTGATGGGGTTCAGCCGGGTGAACACCACCAGCAGCAGCATATACACGCCGAAGCACTGGATGACCAGGGCCAGTGTGACCGACCCCATATACTTGAGCATGGGCAGGAAGGCGTCGAAGCCGATGCCCGCGAAGGTCTTGGCGATCATGCAGAACACGCCGATGGGAGCGATGGTCATGATGGACATGGTCATCTCCATCATCACGTCGTTAAACTGGCTGAAGAAGTTGGCCACGGTGCTGGCCTTGCTGCCCAGCTTGGCCAGCATGACGCCCACGATGAGGGCGAAGAAGATGATCGGCAGCATTTCGCCCTCGGCCAGCGCGTTGATGGGGTTCTTAGGGATAATTTCCAACAGCGTATCGGCAAAGCTGGTGGACTCTGCCACCGTCACCTCGGAAGTCTCGATGGCGTCCAGAGAGATGCCGATACCGGGGTTGATGAGGGAAGCAATGCTCAGGGCGACGCACACCGCGACGGCTGTGGTACATAGGTAGAAAATGATGATGCGCACGCCTACGCCGCCCAGGGTCTTGGTGTCGCCGATGGCCATGCTGCCGCACACCAGCGAGCAGAACACCAGCGGGACCACCAGCATTTGCAGCAGGCGCACAAAGCCCTGGCCGATGACGTAGAGGATACCGTTGATGATGATGGTGTCCCGGATGTAGCCCTCCGGCATAAAGTAGTGGATGAGTATGCCCACGATGGCGCCGCCGATGAGCGCGATGAAAATCTGGGAGGATAAGCCCAGCTTCTTCTTTTCTGTTTTCTCTTTTGCTGCCATTAGCCCTTTCCTCCTGTCGCTTTGATGTAGTCGGCCAGCGCCGTTTTCCAATCCTTGGGTTCTTCCAGCCCCTCCAGCCGGAGCATCATGTTGTCCAGCACGGAGTACTTGGGCCGCATCCCGTGGTCGCTGTCCACCGGCACCAGGTTGGCGGTCTTACCGGTGAGGCGCAAAATCTCCTGGGCAAACTCATACCGACTACAGCTGCCCTTACAGACCGCATGGTAGATGCCGTAGATGTCCTAGTCGATGAACTGCATAATGACCCTGGCCAGCTCCGCCGCGCTGGTGGGGCAGGCGATCTGGTTGATGGGGACCCGCAGCTCCGCGCCGCTGTCTGCGGCCTCCAGCACGGTGTTGACAAAGTCCTTGCCGATGCCGTACACCCAGGAGCTTCTGACGATGACATAACGGGTGCTCAGCGACTCGATCATCCGCTCCCCGGCGTACTTGGACTTGCCGTAGACGTTGTTGGGCATGGCTACGTCAAACTCCGTGTAGGGGAAGGACTTGTTCAGGTCGAACACGTCGTCGGTGGAGAACTGGATGACCTTACAGTTGACCGGCTCCGCTTCGGCGGCGATGTTCCGGGCGCCCAGGGCGTTGACGCGGTAAGCCTCATCCGGGTTGTTCTCGCACTGCTGCGGGTCGGTGATACCCGCACAGTTGATGACCACGTCCGGGCGGTTGCGCTGCATGTACATCCGCACCTCGTCCCGGTCGGTCACGTCCACCTCGTCCTTGTCGGTGGGGAAAAGCTCGTAGGATTGCAGGTTCAGCAGCTCCATCAGCGCGGAACCTACGTGGCCCTTCACCCCGACGATCCAAATTTTTTTCATTGATTCATCATCTCCTTAGTGCTTTAAAACGTTACACTGATACTATAGCATATTTTGTCCCGATAGGCAATCAAAACATGGAGAAAAACGCGAAAATTAACATTCATCAAAGAATTTATTGCGGTTTTGGAAGAAAACCGGCGCGGCGGACAGAGAGGTTCCATCCCGCCGCACAAAAATACCCCTGACGCGGCGCGGAGGGAGCAATCGCGTCAGGGGTATGTGCCGCCCGGCCCGGGGGAACGGACAGGGGGGAAGAAAACTCAGATGCTGTCGATGAAGTCAGAGATGAAGTGCAGCGCCACGCCCACGCAGGTGGACCAGCTCAGATAACGGGACAGCTTCAGGAAGTCGCCGGTGGTCTCGAAGGAGCTGATGTTGCGCAACCGGAACCGCAGGTCGTCCAGGTAGGGGCCCATGAAGTGGGCCAGCACGCCGCCCAGGATGATGTCGCAGTCCAGCACCATACGAATGTTGTTGATGCCGATGGCCAGGTGGTCCAGGTAGTCGCTCCAGATCTTCTGGTACTCGGTGTTGCCGGCCTCCAGCGCCTCGAAGAACTCCTCCCGGGTGATGCCCAGGTCGGAGGAGATGCGGGCGGTGGAACAATACGCCTCCAGGCAGCCCCGGCGTCCGCACAGGCACCGTTGCCCGCCGGGGACGATGCACATGTGGCCGAACTCGCCGCTGTGGTGGTGGCGGCCCATGTAGCGCACGCCGTCCAGCAGCACTGCGCCGCCCACGCCCCGCTGGATGGAGAGGTAGACCATGTTGTCGTGCTCCTGGTGGTTCCACCACTCGGCCACGCCGCCGGCGTTGGCATCGTTCTCCACGAAGCAGGGGTAGGGGATGTGCTCCGTCAGCTTGGCGATGGAGATGTCCTTGGAGGACAGGGTGCGGGAGAGGGTGACGATGCCCCGGTCGATGTCGGGGATGCCGGGCAGGGCGATGCCCACCCCCAGCAGACGGCTGCGGTCGATCTCGTTGCTGTCCAGGAAGGACTCCAGCTGGAGGCCGATCTCCTGGAAGTAGGCGTCGCTGTCCTCAAAGTCGTGGGCGACGGTTTTTGTGCCACCACCTTGGCCCGCAGGTCGATGCAGACGATGTGGATGTGGTAGTTGGAGAGCATGATGCCTACGCTGTACTTGACGTTGGAGGCCACGCCGATGGCGCGGGGCTTCCGCCCGCCGGTGGAGTCAAAGGTGCCCTGGGTCTCCAACAGGCCGACCTCCTGCAATTCTTTCAGGTTCTGCCCCACGGTGGGCAGACTCAGGTTCAGCGAATGGGCCACATCCTGCTTGGTGACGGGGGTATCGGAGGAGTAGATATAGCGGAAAACCCGGTTGCGGTTTTGTCTCCGAAGTTCAGCAGTGTTATAGGTCGGCATTTGTCATCATCCTTTACATAAAAATTGTAGTATCGTTGGGGGAGAATCATAGAATAAATGGAACGGTCCGGTGTTTCATTTGATTTCTTTTAGAAAAGTGCCTATACACATATATGATAGCACAGTTCGTGGAAATTGCAAGCATTTTTTCAAAATATAATTGAAAAAGAGCTGAGGGGTTCGGGCTTAGCGGTTCACCAGCACGATGCCGCCCGCCACCAGCGCCAGGGCCAGCAGCGTGGCAGGGGAGAGGAGGGATTCCGCCAGCACCAGACTGGACAGCAGCGCTCCAAACACCGGCGTCAGGAAGGAAAACACGGCGATTTTCCCCACCGGATTGTACTTCAGCAGGAACGTCCAGAGGGTGAACCCCACGGCGGAGATGGTCACCAGCAGCACCATCAGCCCCACGCCAGAGGGGGCAGGCGCGCCAATTTTGCCGCCCAGCAGCAGTCCGGCCCCCAGCAGCACGCCGCCGCCCAGGGTCAGCTGCCAGCCGGTGATGAGGAAGGGGTCTCGGCCCTGGGTCAGCACCTTGGAGCAGATGGCCCCTGCGGAGATGAAGCACACCGACAGCAGGATCATTCCCTCGCCCAGCAGGGCGAAGGGCTGTCCCCCCAGGCTGCCGCCCAGGTTGACCAGTACCACCCCGGCCAGCCCCATCAGACAGCCCAGCCACTTTTTCGCCGTCATTGGCTCCTTTTCCCGCCAAATCAGCGCGGAAAGCAACACTGTCAGAAAGGCGGAGGCGGCGTTGAGGATGCTGGCCCGGACGCCGGTGGTGTGGGCCAGACCGATGTAATAAAAGAGGTATTGCCCCGTGGTCTGCACCAGCCCGATGACCACGATGCCCGGACCGTCCGCCCGGTGGGGAACGGGGAACCGGCGGTGAAGCAGGCCGCACAGGGCCAGCGTCACCAGTCCCGCCAGGGTGAAGCGGGTCCCGGCGAACACCATCAGGCAGGCGGGGGAGGAGGTGTCCACCTGAAAGGAGGTGTACCCCAGCTTCACCGAGGGGTAGGCGGCCCCCCACAGCAGCGTTGCGCACAGGGCCAGCAGGACGATATGGACAGGGTTTTGGTAAAAGGCCGCAGCCTTGGATTCCTTCATAGGAAAAATTCCCTTCTCGAACAGTAGAATTAGAGTATCACTTTTAGAAAATAATGTCCATTGGAGAAATTGCAAGACTTTCTTCCCATCCAGACGAATTTGTGGTAAAATAGAACAAAAATCGCCCAAACACGGGGCGGAGAAGGGCGGCGGCGGCTGTGGCGATCATGCTAGACGGGTCCATCCGGCAGCTCACCCGCATTGGGGAGCAGCGGGCCAAAAAGCTGGAAAAGTTGAAGATCTACACCCCCAGGGACCTGCTCTACTGGTTCCCCAGGGATTACCAGGACCTGCGGCAGATCTACGACATCACCCAGGCCCCGGTGGGGGAACCCTGCTGCGTGGAGGGCGTGGTGGCGGAACGGGCCGTCACCCAGTACGTCCGCCGGGGCATGGAGCTGACCAAGACCCGCGTGGTGGACGGGCGGGGACAGCTGTTCCTGACCTTTTTCAACCAGAGCTATGTCAGCCGCGCCCTGCGTCCCGGCGAAGAATATATTTTTTACGGGACGATTGAACAGACGGGCAGCCGAAAGAGTATGACCAACCCCATGTTTGAGTCGTCGGGGAGACGACACTTCACCGGACGCATTATGCCGATCTACCCGCTGACGGCGGGCATCACCAACTTCACCCTCTCCGAGGCGGTGCGGCAGGTGCTGGTCAGCTGCGCCGGAGAACTCCACGACCCGCTGCCGGAGGACCTGCGGGAAGAGCATCATCTGGTGGGGCTGGGCTACGCCCTGCAAAACATCCACTTCCCAAAAGACGACCAGGCGCTGGCCGCCGCCCGGCGGCGGCTGGTGTTCGAGGAGCTGTTTTTCTTCTCGGCGGGGCTGGCGATGATGAAGGGCCAGCGTTCCGGCCAGACCGCGATCTCCTGTGAGCGGCGCTCCCTCCAGCCCTTTTGGGAGACGCTGCCCTTCACCCCAACGTCTGCCCAGCGGCGGGCGGCGGAGGAAGCGGCGGCGGATCTCTGCTCTGGCAGACCCATGAACCGGCTGCTCCAGGGGGACGTGGGCAGCGGCAAAACCGTGGTGGCGGCGGCTTGCGCCTGGCTCATGGCCCAGAGCGGCGGTCAAACCGCCCTGATGGTCCCCACGGAGATTTTGGCCCGGCAGCACTGCCAGACCCTGACCCCGCTGCTGGAGCAGAGCGGCCTCCGGGTGGGGCTGCTGACCGGCTCCATGAAGGCCAAAGAAAAACGGGACGTTTACGAACGGCTCCAGCTGGGGATGATCGACCTGGTGATAGGCACCCACGCGCTGTTGACGGAGGGCGTGGCCTTCCGGCGGCTGGGGCTGGTCATCACCGACGAGCAGCACCGTTTTGGGGTGGACCAGCGGGCGAAGCTGGCGGAGAAGGGCCGGGAGGCAGAGGGCCTCGCCCCCCATGTGCTGGTCATGTCGGCCACGCCCATCCCCCGGACGCTGGCGCTGATCCTCTACGGAGATTTAGAGGTATCCATTCTGGACGAACTGCCCCCCGGACGGCAGCAGATCGACACCTTCCTGGTGGGGGAGGACAAACGGGAGCGGATGTACGGCTTTGTCCGCAAACAGGTGGCCGAGGGGCACCAGGTCTACATCGTCTGTCCCTCCGTCAGCGCGGAATCCGCCCTGGAGCGGGGGACGATGACCGCCACAGAGCTGAAAGCCGTGGAGGAGTACGCCGAGAAGCTGCAAACAGAAGTTTTTCCTGACCTGCGCATCGGCCTGGTCCACGGCAGACAGTCCGCGAAGGCCAAGGAGCAGGTCATGGCCCGGTTCACTCAGGGGGAGCTGGACATTCTGGTGGCAACCACGGTCATCGAGGTGGGGGTAGATGTGCCCAACGCCACGCTGATGGTGATTGAAAACGCCGAGCGGTTCGGCCTCTCCCAGCTCCACCAGCTCCGGGGCCGTGTGGGGCGGGGCAAAGCCAAGTCCTACTGTGTGCTGGTGTCAGACAACCGAAACCCGGAGACCCGCCAGCGGATGAAGGCCCTCTGCGCCACCAACGACGGGTTCCAAATCGCGGAGGAGGATTTGAAGCTCCGGGGACCGGGGGACTTCTTCGGGGCGCGGCAGCACGGTCTGCCCCAGCTGCGGGTGGCGGATCTGGCCGGAGACGTGCGGGTGCTCCAGGAGGCCCAGGCCGCAGCCGCAAAGCGGGTGGCCGATGACCCGGAGCTGTTAAGACCAGAAAACGTCCCCATCAAAGCGCAAATTCAGGCGCTGTTCGAGACGAATACGGACCGGCTCAACTAATGTCTGCTGAATAAACCGCCATGCGGTTTATTTGCGCGGCGAAGTCCGCGCATTTTCATGAAACCAGCAGTTTTACGCTGGTTTCATGAAATGCAGCCATTAGAACAATGCGTATTTCCGTTGGCACAGCTTGCTGTGTCAACGGATGGTGCAAGGTTTTTTCGCTTATCTGCGTAAAAACCTTGCACTTGAACAAAGCCGACAGGCATGAAAGGTCCTGCCTTTCAATGCTTATGGCTTTGTTCAGTACGCATTAACTAGGGGCGAGGCCGGAACTAATCAACGGAAAAAAGAAACTGGCAAGGGGAATTTTATTCTGAAAAGAAATTTCGATTCGGTCTAGATTTGTTCACAATTATCTGCTATCCTTAGGGTTAAAATAATCACTCCATATGATTTAAAGGAGAAATTGACTATGCAACCGACACTTTGTTCCAAATGCCGCAAAAATGTGGCAGTGGTGTTTATTACAAAAATAGAGAACAACGAAACCAAAAACGAGGGCTATTGCCTGAAATGCGCCAAAGAGCTGGGCATCAAGCCCGTGGACGACATGTTCAAGCGGATGGGCATTTCCGACGACGACCTGGACGGCCTGACCAGCGAAATGATGAACGCCTTCGGCGGGCCGGAGGCGATAGAATCGCTGCCAGACCTCTCCCAGTCGGAGAATGACAACGAGGAGGACGACGAGGGCAAAACCGCCACCTTCCCGTTTTTAAACAAGCTGTTCAACAGCAACCAGCCGCCCCGGGAGAACGGTGAGCGCCGCCAGGAAAACCGGGAAAAGGACGACAAAAAGAAGGAAAATCGCCCCCAAAAGCTGAAATACCTGGAGAGCTACTGCGTTTCCCTGACCAACCGGGCCAGAGAGGGCAAGCTGGACCGGGTCATTGGCCGGGAGGAGGAAATTTCCCGGGTCATTCAAATCCTGAACCGGCGGCAGAAGAACAACCCCTGTCTCATCGGTGAGCCGGGCGTGGGCAAGACCGCCATCGCCGAGGGATTGGCCCAGCGCATCGCTGCGGGCAACGTCCCCTACAAGCTCAAGGAGAAGGAGGTCTACCTGCTGGACCTGACCGCTCTGGTGGCGGGGACCCAGTTCCGTGGCCAGTTCGAGAGCCGGATGAAGGGCCTCATCGAGGAAATCAAAAAGGTGGGCAACGTCATCCTGGTCATCGACGAGATCCACAACATTGTGGGCGCGGGAGACGCGGAAGGCTCCATGAACGCCGCCAACATCCTGAAGCCTGCCTTGTCCCGCGGGGAAATTCAGGTCATTGGCGCCACCACTTATAATGAGTACCGCAAGTATATCGAGAAGGACGCCGCCCTGGAGCGCCGGTTCCAGCCGGTGACGGTGGAAGAACCTTCCATCGAGGACAGCGTTCAGGTCATCATGGGCATCGCCCGGTACTATGAGAACTACCATCAGGTGGTCATTCCCGCTGCTGTGGCGCGGGAGGCGGTGCTGCTCTCCGAGCGGTACATCACCGACCGCTATCTGCCCGACAAGGCCATCGACCTGATCGACGAAGCCTGTTCTGATGCGAACCTGCACAACAAGGCCCTGGCACGCCGGGCGGAGCTGGAAAAGGACAAGGCGGACCTGGAGAAGGAGATGGAGCTGCTCTCCGGCCAGTCCGATGAGTTCACCAACCGCAAGACCCAGGAGCTGACCGCCAACGAGCGCAAGCAGTCCCGCTGCCGCCAGGAGCAGGCCACGCTGAACCAGGCGCGGCAGACTCTGCGCACCAACACCACTCTGACCGAGGAGGAGCGGGACGAGCGGCTGGCGCTGAACGAGAGCCAAATGCAGAAGAATCAGGAGCAGCTGCGGGCCTTGCAGGAGGAGCGCCGCCGCATCCAGTCGGAGACCGACACCACCTTCTTCGAGCAGCGGGCCATCGTCCAGAGCAAGATCCAGCAGGTCCAGCAGCAGCTGGACGAGATGGGCAGCCAGCCCGCCCCGGAGCTGACCATGGAGCATCTGGCCCGGGTCATCGAGCAGTGGACGGGCATCCCTGCCAGCCGCATCGAGGAGGCGGAGTTCTCCCGGCTGTCCAAGCTGGACGAGCGGCTGAAAAGTCACATCATCGGCCAGGACCAGGCGGTGGACGCCGTCACCCGCGCCATCCGGCGCAACCGGGTGGGCATCTCGCCCAAGCACAAGCCGGTGTCCTTCATCTTCGTTGGCTCCACCGGCGTGGGCAAAACGGAGCTGGTCAAGCAGCTGGCTGCCGACCTATTCGACACGCCGGACTCCCTGATTCGACTGGATATGTCCGAATATATGGAGAAATACGCCGTTTCCCGTATCATCGGGTCCCCTCCCGGCTATGTGGGCTACGACGAGGCCGGGCAGCTGACCGAGAAGGTCCGCCGCAAGCCCTATTGCGTCATTCTGTTTGACGAAATCGAAAAGGCCCACCCAGACGTGCTGAACATCCTGCTCCAGATCCTGGACGATGGGCGCATCACCGACGCCCATGGGCGCACCGTCAACTTTGAACACGCCGTCATCGTCATGACCTCCAACGCGGGCAGCGCCACCAAGGAGGGGACGGTGGGCTTTGGCCGCACCCTCGACGAGCAGGACGAAGAGCGCACCATGAAAGCGCTGCAATCCTTCCTGCGGCCGGAGTTCATCAACCGTGTGGACGAGATCATCCACTTCAACCGCCTGACCGAGGAGAACTTCAAGGGCATCACCAACATCATGCTCTGCGAGCTGAAGGAATCTCTGGCGGACAAAAACATCAACTTTATGTGGGACGACGCGCTGGTGGACTACCTGACCGAAAAATCCTACTCCCTGACCTACGGCGCCCGGAACCTGCGCCGCCTGATCCAGCGGGAGCTGGAGGACGCCATCGCCACCCTGCTCATCAACCAGTACATGGACACCATCACCCAGCTGAAAGCTACGGCGGTGGATGGGAGCATCCAGCTTCTCTCCATGTGAACCATACAAAGCAAAAAGGACTGTGCCGACAGATTTGGCACAGTCCTTTTTACATTCTTTTCATGTTTCATTCCCGAGGGGAGAGGGTTTGCAGCTGCGCCCGGTACTGGCTGGGGGTCATCCCGGCCCGGCGCTTAAAGGCGGCGAAGAAGGTCTTTTCGTCGGGAAAACCGCAGTCCATCCCGATTTGGCCTACGCCGTGGTCGGTGGTGCGCAGCTGCCGCAGCGCCGCGTTCAGCCGCAGCTCGGTCAGGTACTGCTTGAAGGTCTGGTTGGAGTGGCGCTTGAACAGGCGGCAGAAATACTCCCGGCTGTAGCCAAAATAGCTGGACACGCTCCGGGTAGTCAGGTTCTCCTGGTAGTTTTCCTCCAGGTATAGCAGCGCCTCGAACAGGCGGCTGTTTCCCTCGGTGCTGCGCCGCTCCCCCGTGCAGAAGTGCATGTCGATTTGGTGCAAAATCGCGGCCAGGGTGTCGCTGACGGCGGAAGCCTGCTCCGGGTCGTCCCGCTCCTGCTCCGCCTGCTCCCGGAGTTGCTGACACAGGGCCTGTAAGCTGGCGACGGCGGCGGCGGACGCGCCGGGAGCGTCCCGGCTCACGGCCAGGGCAGGGCGGTCAGACCCCAGACAGTGGGGCAAAAAGCTGACAGACAGCAGGTCGTGTTCCTCCGCCGGGGCGTTGGGGATCAGCACATGGAGGGCGTAGCAGCTGATGAGCAAAAAATCGCCGGGCCGCAGCAAATGCTCCTCCCCGTCGATGAGGACAGTGACCTCTCCCTTTTGAGAGTAGAGCAGTTCCGCGCCGGGGTGCCAGTGGAGGGGGACAGTCTGGGCGGGCTGACTGAGGGAGACCTGCACCAGCGCGGGGCAATCCTCCGGCAGCTCCATCCGCAGGAACAGGTCCCGGCGGACGTAGGGCGTACCGCCCGGTTCCAGAAAGGAAACAATATGATTTTGAAACAGCTTTTCCTCCGACGCCATGAAACTCGCCTCTTTGCCCTGCATGGGATATATCTGTGTTTACTATAGCACAAAGAAAGAGGAAAGTACAGGATTTTTTGCTATTTCGGACGAAAATCATTTTGGGGCGGCGAAAAGAGGGAGAATCAGGCCATGCTGTAGTCGAACATCACCCGTTGTACCCGGCAGCCCTCGGTCACTTCATCGGGCAGCAGGGCCAGCGCCACCATGATTGGTTCGGCGGCTGGGTCCGTCACCCGGCGCAGCCAGGCGTAATCGCCGTCGATTTTGAGGACGGTGTAGAGAATGGGGTCAGAAAATGCCATAGGAACCTCCTTGTAGTGGTTAGTGGTCAGTGTGTTATTATATCAGGTAAAATGCGCCAATCACAGTTGCGGACAGCACAAAGGGCAGAAGGTTGTATCACAGCCTTCTGCCCACTAGTCACTAAAAATTACGGTTCTATGTCAAGAGTTGGGGTAGTGAAAAATAACCCGCAAAAATAGTGAAGCCAGGGGAAACTCTGGCTTTCTCTATTTACTTACGGAGCACGGTGAAGGATTCTGTTGCGAAAGCGATCAAACTTTCTGACGCCGTAACAGACCCGTTTCAGTACCTT
>MSHH01000062.1 GCA_001941075.1 Oscillospiraceae bacterium Zagget6
CACGATCCTCCGGAAAAGCATCGCTATCATCGTATTCCTGTTTCTGTTCGCGTGGATGGCGCATCAGGCGGGTGCGGAAACCTTTGTAGATGGACTTCTGCTGGTGTACGGCTACATGATTGTGTTGGCAGCGTTTGACACCTGCTTTCTCGACTGGGTGCTGTTTGCCAACATCAAACGGGTGCGCCTGCCGGGGACAGAGCATATGGACAGAGAGTATCATCAGAAATGGTTCCATGTGAAGGTTATGCTGCCCATGGTGCCTGTTTTTGCCGTGGGAGGTGTCATCATTTCCCTGATGGTGACGGGGATTTGGTAAAGCGATGGGAAAGAGGGATGAAAAATGTCAAAATCGGCATCAGAATTTCAAGAAAAAGCTATGGCACTGCTCTATCGGGGCAAGGAAATTTTCAAGCCCCTGAACACGGGATGGATTGACAGTCACGTTGCCTGCGTCCGGGAGTTTGTGGCAAACATCTTTTTTTACACGAAAAACGGCACCACGATTATGATTGATGCGGGCTATAACTATGACCGGCTTGAAGAAAAGATGAGCTGGCTGGGCATCGACCCAGCCGCTGTCCGTCATATCCTTATCACCCATCAGGATACCGACCATGTGGGCGCGGTGGAGGCGGACAGCCCTGGTCTGTTTCAGGATGCCACGCTCTATATCGGGGAGGAGGAAAACCGCTACCTAACCGGCGAAAAACGACGCAGAGTGTACTACGGATTTTATAAGCTGCCCCAGGTGCATATCGAAAACTCGAAGGTGCTTTTGCAGGATGGTCAGGTATTTTCTATTGGAGATATTCAGATCGAGTGTTTCCTGGTGCCTGGTCATACCTGGGGGCACATGGTTTACCTCGTAGACGGAGCGTATCTGTTTACTGGGGATACGTTATGGTTTGGCCCGGACGGGGGTCGCAGCTTCATCAACGTGCTGGCCGAGGACAACAAGCTGGCATTCCGATCTCTGGAAGTGCTGGAGGAAAGGCTCCGCAGCGGGAATCTCCGTCCTAAAATCATCACCGGTCATACCGGCTGGACAGACGATCTGGATTTTGCTTTTGCCCACCGGGACAAGGTGTGCAATGCATGGTTCCGACAGAAGCCTCATGATTCGTCGGCTCCCTATGATGCCTATGACGAATCGGATGATACTGAGGAAAAGGCGAGAAATAACCAGCGACAAAAGCAGAAGCGGGAAAACCACAATGAGAACATATAAAAAGATTACTATCGCCCTTCTTTGCGGACTGCTGGGCTGTGTGTGCTTTGGCGTTGGGGATTGGCTTATGATCTACGGCGACACGGCCTATTCCGGGACAATTTCCTGGCTGACGGCAGGGGCGGCGCACATCGCTCCCTGGCGCAATAATCTGGCTATGGCACTGGCCTTCCCCGGTATCATCCTGTATGGGATCGCACTGTTTGCGATTGGGGAACTGATCACTGGAGAAGGGCGGCAAAAAGTTTACCACTATCTGACCTCATTCGGCTTGACCCCGTGGCTGTGCCTGCATCTGTTTTACATCATGATTCTATATGGTTTCGCCTGGATGAGCGGGAACGGGTACGCCTCCGCTGCCCTTCCGGTTTCAGAGGCAGTCTTTTCCCATTTTTCCTGGCTCGTGTTGGTGAGTGAAGCGCTGATGCTGCCGCCCTACCTCTATTGGGGCTGGCTGGTATTGCGTGGACAAAGCGTCCTGCCCCGGCAGGTGGTTCTGTCCAATCCGCTGATTTTCTATCTTGTGTTGAAGCTGCTAACCCTGCTTATGCCGGACAGTGCGTTTCGTCTGGCTTTTACCAACGGCCTGATGAGTGAGAGCATGGTTTTATGGTTCGGGAGTATATTGATATGGCTGTATCTGCACCGAAACAGCAAATAACTTATAGCGTGGGTCAATCACGGGGAGGGCGAAACATGAGTTTCTTTCAAAATACCTGCAAGGAAGGAGCATCAGCATGAAATACACAGGGCAATACTGGATTATGATTGCTCCCTTTATGAAAAGGCTGTTGGCGAAAAAGTATGGGCGAAAGGCCGCAAGAGAATACATAAAGAAAGCAAAGCCCATCTACCGGCAAATGCTGGCCCAGGCGGAGGACATCGGCGCAAAAAATCCCATGGCGCACAACGTCTATATGTCCTTTGTGTTCATGGCGATTTGGAAAGCGGCTGACGGAGCCATTACGCCGGACGATATGCGGGGCATGACCAGGGAGCTGTTGGATATGAAAATCGTCCGAACGGTCATGGGCGGCGGCCTGAATGTCAACAAGCCAGGAGATATGGACAGGTTGAACGAGAAATTCCACAAATGTGCAAAATGGGCGGAGGGACATCCGGAATATCGGGAGAAAACCTGGGATTTCCATTTTGACGACACACTTCACAAGTCTGGCATATACTATCATTTCACGAGATGTCCGTTAAACGATTACGCGAGAACCTACGGTTATCTGGAAATCCTGCCGGTGATGTGCGAGCTGGATCACCTGCTGGCAGGGCTGTACCACGCAAGGCTCTATCGTGAGCAGACACTGGCAAGCGATGGGACTGTTTGCGACTACTGGTTTGTAGGAGACCAAGAGCGGGATTATTCTGCGGAAGGAGAAAAAATGCCATGAGTATTCGATTTCAAATCGCCAGCGCTCTGGTCAAAGCCAGCGGCATGAAGAAGCTGTTTGCACTTCCCCAGGAGGAATTGCTGGAAAAGGTACGGAAGCTGAATCGGAAGCGGGATTTCCGGATTCCAAAAAGAAAGCAGTTTCACTACACGGAAAAAACGATTTTGGGGCAGTATTCCTGCCTGAAAATCGAGACACAGCCCACGCCGTCCAAACGGGCGCTGCTGTTTTTCTTCGGCGGCGGATATATTCTCGGTCCTGACGATGGAGATGTAAAGCTGGCAGAAAAATTTGGCAAGGCATCCGGGCGGGATGTGTGGTTCCCTTACTATCCGCTTTGTACGGATCACTGCGTGAAGGAAGCCTTTGGGATGGTCTATGAAACGTACCGGCAGATGTTGCAGGAATATGCGCCGGAGGATATTGCGGTTATTGGTTTTTCCTCCGGGGCGGCGCTGGCATTGGGGGTCTGTCTGAATAACAACGCGCAGCCGGAACCGCTGCCCATGCCCAGCCTAATCATCGCCTCGTCTCCGGGCAGTGTTCCGTTTAGCAACGAGGAGCGGAAATAGATGGCGGAATTGTCCCCGAAAGACATTTTGGTGGATGCTGTTTTTATGACGACGGTGCGGAAAATCATGGAGCATGGCGAACAGGTGCCGGACTATATGCTCTCCGGCGTTCAGGGCGATTTTGCAAATTTCCCGATGACGCATTTCTACTATGGGAGCAATGAGGTGTTGTATGTCGAAGCGCCTTATTTTGCCAAGGCGTATGAAAAATATGGCGCAGCCTGTGCATTTCACATCGGGCAAGGACTGTGTCACTGCTATCCGACCTTTGACTTTTATCCAGAGGGAAAACAGACACAGGAGGAAATCATAGGTCTGCTGCAAAATGACAGCAATACAGGTGAACAGGTATGAATAAAAAGCTATGGGACATCTACGCTCCAATTTATGAAAAGGCCATGCGGGGTGACCGCAAGGCTTATGGCTTGATGTACGAGCGCATCCCCCAGGTCATTCAGGGCATGGACGTGCTGGAGGTTGCCACAGGCCCCGGCCTACTGGCAAAGCACGTCGCCTATGCCGCAAAGAAAATGATCGCCACAGATTATTCCGATGGTATGATAAGGGAAGCAAAGAAGGGCAGCTATCCGGAGAATCTGCGCTTTGAGGTGGTAGACGCAGAACATCTTCCCTATGGAGACGATTCCTTTGACGCGGTGATTATCGCCAATGCCCTGCACATTGTTCCGAACCCAGAGAAATCAGCAACTATGTGTATCACAACATCATGGGTTTCGATAAGCATGAGTTGATTCTGGAAAGCTTGCGGGTTCTAAAAAAGGGCGGCGTGTTTGCTATTAACGATTGCATGAAGCCGAAAATATACGGCGATATGGAGGCGTTTGCCCAGAAGCTGCGGGACATGGGCTATCAGGACGTGCGGCTGGTGAATATGTCGGAGCTTGTCTTCGGCTCGGAAAGCCGTGCCAATATGATGATGCTGGGGAATTCCCGTATGCTGGTAGGCAGGAAGTAAAAAGCCCACAGGCGTTTTGCCGTGGCGTGAATTGGAAAACCTTCCACGAAAGAGAAAAATGTCATGAAAATAACGCTTATTTCGACGCTTATGATTATGCTCGGCTATTTTCTCATGCTGTACGGCGCAGTCGGCTTTATTCAGGACAAACGGCTTTTCTCCTCCGCGCCGAAAGAAAACCTGGCCGTGATTCCGGACAGAAAAGAGAGATTCAAGGGCGCGCATATCGTGGGCTGGGTGATTGTCGTATTCGCTGTGCTGCTGTTCATCGGTGCATTTGCTCTGGGCATTTGGGACGGTGCAAGAAATGATTTCGGCTCTCTCAAATACTTCATCCGGTTTCTCGCCATGCTCTATGGGATGGAGATTTACGACATTCTCTTTTTTGACTGGTATCTGCTCTGTCGCTCCAACTTCTTCCCGCATTTTTATCCGGAGACGAAGGGCATCGTGGGACCGCAGATGTTCGGCTATAACAAGAAGGCGCATATTATACATCTCATCGTGTATATCCCCGCCTGCGCTTTGCTGGCGCTGGCCTGCGGCGCACTGTTTTCATAAAATTAATGAGGTAGGCAAAACAAAAATGAAAAATACAATCTGCGAGAGACTCATGTGGGCAGCGATGACCCCCACAATGTTCAAGTACATAAATGAAAACTGCGGCGAGGTCGATACCGCTGCTGTCAAGAAAAAAGCCCGCAAGAACTACAAAGCAATGGTCGAGAGGACACCCGACATCGGCAGCTTCATGAAAAATACGCTCCGTATTTCGCTGGCCGGAGGTATTGTCTGGCTGGCTGTCTATGACGCAATGGACGGAAAAATGAGCCATGAGCAATTCGGAGAAATGGTAAAGGTCACAATGCAGGCTCCGCTGATTCAAAAAGCGTTCGGCAGCAAAAATCCCTTTGATTCTGAATACCAGAAGAAAAAAGCCGAAAAGGATAAAGTCGCCAATGCCATGAGCGATAGCGAATTTAACTGGATTACGGAGACGATTCCCGGCAGAAACGAGGATGAATACACGACAATTTATCATCGCTGTGGGCTGTGTGCGCTTGGCAGGCAGGAACACCACGAGGACTTGATTCCGTATATGTGCGAAATGGATTTTATCTCCGTTGATCTGATGGGCGGGGTGCTTCACAGAACCGGCACGATCACTGCCGGTGCGGAAATGTGCGATTTTTATGTCTGCAAGAAGGGATCGGAATGGGATAAGAAAATTTAGGGAGTAAGCTATGAAAACATATGAATTTGGAGACAAAAACAAACCTGTTATCCTGCTGCTGCCGGGTACCTGCTGCCACTGGAAAGCTACCTTCAGCGAGGTGATTCCGCTGCTGGAGAGAAGCTTCTATGTGGTCTGCGTTTCTTATGATGGATTTGACGAGACGGAGGGCATGGTTTTTCCGTCCATGACAGAGGAAACCGAAAAAATAGAGACATACATACAGGAACGATTTGACGGAAAAATCTGCTGTGCCTATGGCTGTTCCCTGGGCGGCTCCTTTGTAGGTTTGCTGGCGCAGCGGGGAAAAATCCACATCGACCACGGCATTCTCGGCAGCTCGGACTTAGACCAAAGCAGTCCCCTGTCGGCAAGCCTAAAGGCGCATCTTATAGCGCCCATTCTTCAGGGGATGCTCCAAAAAGGCAAGCTGCCGAACTGGATGAACAGGTGGGTGGAAAAGCGTCCTCCGGAGGAACGCGTCTATTTTGACAAAATGCTCTCCATGTTCGGCATGGGAACGAAACAGATGGCCTTTGTAAATCGGGAGAGCATTTACAATCAGTTTTATTCCGATTTGGTCACGCCTCTTGATGATAAAATCCATGCAGATGGCACAGTCATCCACTGCTTCTACGCCACAAAGATGGGCGAACAATACGAAGCACGCTACCGGCAGCACTTTGCCGACCCGGATGTGATCCGCCATGATTTGCAGCATGAAGAATTGCTGGTCTGCTATCCGGAGCAATGGGTAAACGAAGTTGAAAACTGTTGCGGTATATCGACAGATAAATGAATCCACTTGTAGAGATGGAGGAGAGTATGAAAATCCTGATTTATGGGGCAGGAGTCATCGGGTGCGAGCTTGCGCATATGCTTTGCAAAAAGAATGACATTACCCTTCTGGCTCGTGGGAGGTGGAAAGAGGCCATCGACAACAATGGCCTTGTGATTCGCCATTATGTGCAGCGAAAAACGACGGTTGACCGCTTAAAAACGATTGATATATTGAAGCCAGGTGACAGGTACGACCTGATTTTCGTCGTCATGCAGGCGTCACAGCTTCCCAATGTGCTTCCGGTTATCGCAAAGAACACAAGCCACCATATTGTGTTCGTAGGAAACAATATGGCGGCGCAGGAAACCGCTCGGCTGGCGTTGGCGGATTCTCCTGTGAGGAAAGAGATCGCTTTCGGCTTTCAGGGGACGGCCGGGCGGCGGGAAAACGGAACAGTAATCAGCATCCATGCAGGAGTCGGCATGACGGTGGGCGGGTGTAATGCGCCCCTATCGCAAGCATTTCAGGAGAAATTGAATACGGCCTTTGCGAGAACGGGTTGCCGCCTGATCTGGGAGAACCAGATGGATGCCTGGCTGAAATGTCATGCCACTTGTGTCCTGCCCATGTGCTACGTCTGCTATATTACAGGCGGTCATCTGTCGAAAGCGACACACAGGTTAAGAAAAGCCATCCTGGATGCCGATTTGGAAGGCTACCGTGTACTGCAAAAGCTCGGATTTCCCATTCTTCCTGCCGGGGACGAAAAGTGGTTTTCAGGGTCAAAGCGACCCATTATGGCGGCGATATTCTTTGTCATATATAAAACACCCATCGGCCGGCTTTCGGTCAGCGACCATGCTATGCACGCCGTAAAAGAAATGAAGTATCTTGACGCAGGATTTGAAGAACTGCGTAAAAAGGCTGGCGTTCCCACTCCGGCATGGGACAGCCTGCGTACTGATTCCAGAATGGAGGAAAGATAATGAGCACTCGTGAATTGTTTCGTGTTCGTCCGTATCAAGAAGCAGATCTTGCTGACTGCACCACCTGCCTTTATGAGAGCTTTGGACTTTCTCTAATCGGTGAAAAAGGCGACTTATGCGGAGTACCGCGTCGCCCGGTCTGAGATACAGGAGTATCAGAAGGCACGGCACAATATAGAGGTATTCTCCGAGATGCAGCAGAAAGAGGAAGAACAGGAGCGCTGGGAACAACAGGCGCAGAATCGTTAGAATATTTTAACCGGCGCAGTCGCCCTTAATGGGATTGGCTGCACCGGATTTTTCGTTGTCGCAGTATGCAGGTATCAGCTCTTTTGATGTTTTCCGAAATACTCTAATAAGGTTTTACATACTATTCGGTCTATCTATCGGCCTTCTCACATAATTCTCGCATACAATCTGTTTTCATTCTTTTTCAGTCCCTGATAGCGGGTTTTCACGCTGCCGCTGTAGCCATCTGCGCTACGGTCCACGCCGCAGGTCCGGCAGACCTTGTCTTTGAACTTCTCCATCTTTGCAGTCTGGGCTGCGCAGTGAGCCAGCCACTCGTCGTGGGAATCAAAGTCAGCGCTGGTTTCTCCCCAGCCCTTCGCGTCCAGATACTCGTCCAGTGCGTCCTGAGACAGTCGGACGACGATGGTGGTCACCTTGTGGCCGCTGTCCAGGAAAGTCCCGGAACAAATTGTTTCCATAGCAAACATTATTTCGTCTCCCTCCCTGCAATCAGCACTTCCAGCCACCAGCCGCCAGCGGCCAGGAGCAGGATAATTCCGGCGGTTGTATGTCCAACTACAGCCAGGACGATGCCGCAAACGGCGGCAATCAGGCCCAAGATGGCGGTCAGGCCCAAGATGGTCAGCGCGGATTCCGTGCGCTTCGGCTGGCCTTGCATCCTGTCGATGGCTGCATCCAGGGCCGCCACGTCGTTGGGGCCCAGACGTTGTCGGGTTCGTCTTCGTCTACTCAGTCCTCACAGTGGCTTTTCAGGCACTCCAACTGATAGATGATGTCTTTTGTGGTCATTGGTCGGCCTCCTCCTCTTCCAGCGGCCAGCGGAACTCCCACTTGTCGCCCTCTTCGTCGTTAAAGCAGTCGCAACACGGCGGCTCATACGTTGCCCGCCCGACGAACTTGCAAGCGCAGCACTCACCGCGCAGTTCCTGCTTGATTTTCTCCAGCAGATTCCACCTCCAAAAAAGAAAAAATTTCACCACTTCACCGTTTACATTTTGGTGAAGTGGTGCTATACTATCAAATAGGAGGTGACGCTTATGTCCGATGCACGATTTTCTGTTACGATGTCAGAAGAACTATATCAAGAGGTAGACCAATTCCGTCATGCTCATAAGTTCAAGACCCAGACAAAAGCTGTGGTTGCACTGGTAGAAAAAGGGCTAAATTCTTTGGGGCTGCCGGAGCCGCTGCCAAATGGAAAGGTTTCTATCACAGATGCCCGCAGCACCCTTATGGAGATTCGTTTTTCACAGTTGGATGACCAAGACAAGGCTTCCGTTTACAGCTTTGCCGGGTATCTGCTGGGGCAAGAGAAGTATAATAAGTCAGATGACGTTGATACACCTTAAAGGGCATATGGGGTATTTCAATGGGATTTTTCAATTTTTTTAGAAAGGAAACGCCTCCGCCTTCTGAGGCACCTATTCCAGAGAATGAAAAGAAATTCTATCAGCCGGATTCTTATTATGTTCCAGTCACTACATTTGAAGAATGGAAAAAGGTAACTTTTCCATCGAGAAATGGTCTGTATCCCGCCGAAATAATGTTGCTTGAATATTGTGGAGCATATGGTACATATCCTCTGACCAATCATTCTTATCCGGGCCTGTGGTGGTTTCAGTATGGGATTCGGAACGTTATTGCAATGTTAAAATCGCTTGAGGAAAGAGGATTCCTATGTTATGCGCCCGCAAAGCAGCACATTTCCAGATTAAAAGTGGCGCAGCTGAAAGAACTTTTGGCGTATTTCAACCTGCCTGTTTCTGGCAAAAAGGCAGATTTGGTGGAACGCTTGCAAAACAACGTTGCAGACGCAGACCTCGAAGCTGTCGTACCGGACAAAAAATATATGCTTACCCCACTGGGCGAACAGGAACTTGCAGAGAATGAATATGTGCCGTATATGCACGCCCATAGGCACACAGAAGTTTCTGTTTATGATTTGAATGTCCTCATTCATAAAAATCCGTCTGTCCCTTTCCGAAAACTTTTATGGGACGAATACACGCGCTTGTGTTTGGAACATTTTCATGCTGGTGAAAACGGGTCAGGCCGAAATATAATGCTTGCTATGGCCCGCTTCTTGAAGGAAGAAAGACAACTGGAAGGTGCATTAGAGTTGTTTGCGCAGATAGTTTATATTGATTTGAATCGTGAACCGCTTCCATTCGCAGACCCTGACCATGTGCTTGCTCCCGCGATTCTTGATGATATTTCACGTATATCAGAACAGATAGGTTGCAAAGGAAACAGGTTAATTGACTATATAGAGTGGTGTTTGGGCAAAATTCGACCTGCTTATAAAAATTATACAGAGGCAGAAGCGGCCATCATCATTACCATTTATGTATCAGGGCATAAAGACCGCGCTGAACAGCTGATAAGGCAAAAATGGCAATAATCGCAACGCCAAACAGCTCAACGCCCAGGGGCTGCAAAAGCTGGTGGACATCTCCGATGATATGGTGACCTCCGGCAAATACGAGAAAAAGCCACTGAACACAGGGGAATAAATAGCACAGTACGAAGGGAGGTCCCCACATGAAAACATTTACCATCATTGGCGGCGTCAACGGCGCGGGAAAAAGCTCGCTGACCGGCGCCCTCAAAGGCCAACTGAAAGACTTGGGTATCATCATTGATGTGGATAAAATCGCCGCGACAAAGGCAGGCGGGGACAACCTGAAAGGCGGGCGGATCGCGGTGCGGCGCATCCAGGACTGCTTAAATAAGGGCATCTGCTTCACCCAGGAAACGACGCTCAGCGGCTTCACCACCGCAAAGCGGGCCTCTGCCGCCGGGTACTATATCCGCCTGTTTTATGTGGGCCTGGACAGCCTGGAAGAAAGCCTCCAGCGCATCGAAAACCGGGTAGCTCACGGCGGCCATGACATCCCAGCCGACACGGTCAGGCGGCGCTTCTCCTCCCGCTGGAGCGCTGTGGGGGACGTGCTGCCCTACTGTGACGAGGCGGTGTTCTACGACAACTACAATGGCTTTGTAGAAGTGGCGGAGTACCGCAACGGGGAGCTGTTGCTGAAAGGGGACTATCGCCCGGCCTGGGTGCTGGAACTGCAAGCATACCTGGCGGGGCAATAAAATGGCATAAAGGAGGAACAACCTATGACCGAAAGCACCAGACAGGCGCTGCAAAACGCCGCTGCTTCCTCCGCTATGGAGGGGCTGGCGCTGACAGACGCGCAGATGGAAACTGTGACCGCCATTCTGGAGGGCAGGCTGTCCCTGGCTGACTATCTGCAAGCGCTGAAAGAGCGCTATCAGGAGGCGTGATATGGCCTATTCCATCACAGCCTCAGAGGATAGCTGTTATCCGGGAAACACAGTGCTTGTAAATAAACTGGGGCTGAAAAATCAGGAGGCACTGGATCAGGCGGAGAAAGTAGCTGTGACCCTCCGCTCGGTGGAGATCGAACAGGCAGAGAACGGCCAGCCCTTCACCTTTGGTTTTTATTGTGGCCTGCACCGGACGCTGTTTCAGGATTTATACGACTGGGCCGGGACGCTCCGGGCAGTTGACCTCAGCAAAAAGGGAACACACTTCACAGCGGCGGCCTCGCTGGAACGCTCCGGGACTTTGAAATTCCAGCGGCTTCAGGAGATGAACGAATTTCACGGTCTTTCCCAGTCGGAGTTCGTGAGGGAGACAGCGGAATTTTACAACGACCTGAACCTGCTGCATCCCTTCCGGGAGGGAAACGGACGCACACAGCGGCTGTTTTTTACGCTGCTGATTCGCCGGGCCGGGTATGACATTCGTTTCGCGGACTGTGATATGGATTACCTGATGATTGCCACCATCCAGGCCGCCCACGGGGTCATGGATTATCTCCCTGCGGTATGGCGACGACATTAAGACCGTACAGGACAATCTGGGCCATGCTACGGCCTCTTTCACACTGGATGTTTACGGCCATGTCACCGACGGCATGAAGCAGGACAGCGCCGACAGGATGGAACGCTTCTTTCGATCCGTTTCCACGAAATAAAATCTCTAAGGGGTATAAAATGGGGTATAAAATTTTATGTCCCTACTTTTTGGCCCGAAAAAGCCCGATAAACGAGAAAAATCCGCTGAACCTGAAACAAGTTCAACGGATTTTTGGCGCAGAAGGAGGGATTTGAACCCTCGCGACGGTCTCCCGCCCTACACCCTTAGCAGGGGCGCCTCTTCGGCCACTTGAGTACTTCTGCAAATGGTAGAATGATAAAAGCAGATGAAGTTTTACGGCGGAGAAAAATCTGGCGGAGAGAGTGGGATTCGAACCCACGGCCCCTTCCAGGGTCACCAGTTTTCAAGACTGGCTCCTTAAACCGCTCGGACATCTCTCCAAATGGTCTTTTCAACGCAGGGATTATTATAGCGGACAAGTTCGGGTTTGTCAATGAAAATTTAAAAATTTCCGAAAGAGTTTTCTGCCCCGCACCCAACCGCGAGAAAATGAGTTGCTTTTTTTGATATTTCGGGCTATACTCTTTTTGTGGTTTTCGTTCCAAAACGCCGCCTCTGGCCGACTACGGGAGGGAAAATCCCTTTACGGTTTCTAAAAATGTCTGTTCCACTTCTCTTTTTCCAGATTCCACGAAAAAAGAAGCCGAAAAGTCTCCCGCCCTCCCGGACGTTCTGTGCAAAACCCTGTGGAAACTGTTCAATTCATCTGTCGTTTCTCTGTTCAAAAAAAGAAAGGTGGTTCTCATGTCCTACATCTGCCTCATCGCCAACCAAAACGGCGTCGCCGCCGCAGGCGACAGCCGCCTGACCATTCAGCCCGAAGCGCTCCATCTGCACCTGGACCGGGGGCGGAAGGTTTTTTCGGACCAGGACCAAGGCCTGGTCTGGGCCTGCTGCGGCCTGACCATTTTCGGCGGCGTCAACTATTACCAGCTGGCGGCCCACATTTTGCGGCAAAAGAACCGCAGTCTGGCCAGTCGGCTGAACCAAATCGCCGGTGTGCTGAGCAAAGCCACCGCCGCCCAGCATCTCCTCAGCCGCAAGCCTTCGGTGTTCACCCTGCTGCTGGGACAGGTGAAGGACGGCGGAGTCACTGTCTACGTGTTGGACGTGGTCAGCGGCGAGGTGCGCCGCAAGGTCCTCGCCGGGCCGGTGTTCGTTCAGGCCGGGTGGGATCCCAGCCTGCGCCAGAGCAAGCCCGCCGTCTCCGAGTTTGAAAAGGACACCCTGGGGCAGCTCATCGACCGGGCCAAGAAGCGCTGCCTGTGGGCCATCCGCAAGGACGGCGAGCTGGCCCAGCAGGACAAAAAGCACGGCCAGACCGTCGGCGGCAGCGTGCGGGTGGCCTACGTCGCCGTTTCGCGGTCATGATCTACACGCCGCTGACGAAAAAGGCCCTGCTCCTGGCCTGGGACGCCCACCTGGGTCAGTGGGACAAGAGCGGCCTGCCCTACATCTTCCACCCCTATCACCTGGCGGAGCAGATGGAGGACGAGTTGAGCTGCGCCGCCGCTCTGCTCCACGACGTGGTGGAGGACACCGGCTGGACGTTGGAGGAGCTGGAACTGGAGGGCTTTCCCGCGCCGGTGCTGGAGGCGCTGGCCCTGCTGACCCATGCGCCGGGTGTCCCCTATCTGGACTATGTCCGCTCTCTCTCCGCCGATCCCGTCGCCAGAGCGGTCAAGGTGGCTGATTTGCGGCACAACAGCGACCTGTCCCGGCTGGAGGTCGTCACGGAACAGGACAGGAAGCGGGTTGAAAAGTACCAAAAAGCGCTGGCACTGCTGGAAGGATCCACTTCCGGCGGGGCAACCGCAGAATAAACAGCAAAGGGGTTGTATCCGGTTTGGATACAGCCCTTTTTGCGGCGTGGCGTCCCGCCTCCTGAAAAGCGTTTCATCCTGTCCCCTTCGGTCACAGAAAGTTCAAAAAGTCTTTCGTCTTTCGTTCTTGCGTTCCAGGTAGGCAGAGGTGTATACTCCTTAGAAATCGAAAGAAAGGCGCTCCGAACATTCTCCTATTCTGTCTCCTTTGACCATCCCGTTTTGTGGTTCTTTTCTTGTAAAAAGCGGCCTCCTGTAGTATACTATATCTTAATCATCTCTTATTTCCGGGAGGGCGTCGTCATGGCCTTTGTTCACCTCCATGTGCATACCGAATTTTCCCTGCTGGACGGGGCCTGCCGCATCACCGGGCTGGTGAAGCGGGTAAAGGAACTGGGCCAGACCGCCGTGGCCATCACCGACCACGGCAATATGTACGGCTGCGTGGACTTCTACAAGGCGTGCAGGGCTGAGGGCGTCAAGCCCATCATCGGCTGCGAGGTGTACGTGGCTCCCCGCACCCGCTTCGACCGGGTGAAGGAGCTGGACGGCGAGGCCCGCCACCTGGTCCTCCTGTGCAAGAATGAGGAGGGCTACCGAAACCTGTCCTACATGGTCAGCCAGGCCAACATCGAGGGCTTTTACAACCGCCCCCGCATTGACCTGGACCTGCTGCGGCAGCACCACGAGGGCCTCATCGCCCTGTCCGCTTGTCTGGCGGGGGAAATTCCCCGGCTGCTGGACCAGGGTCTCTATGACGCGGCCAAAGAACACGCCTTGCTCATGCGGGACATCATGGGGGCGGAAAACTACTACCTGGAGCTTCAGGACCACGGCATCCCCAAGCAGGCGGCGGTCAACGAGGGCATTTTGCGTCTCCACCGGGAAACCGGTATTCCCCTGGTGGCCTCCAATGACGCCCACTACCTGACCCAGGAGGACAGCCAGGCCCAGGACGTGCTGATGTGCATCCAGATGGGCAAGACGGTGGAGGACCCCAACCGTCTCCGGTTCGAGACCGACCAGTTCTATATCAAAAGCGAGACGGAGATGGCCGCCCTCTTCCCGGACTATCCCGAAGCCTTGGAGAACACCGCCAAAATCGCCGAGCGGTGCAACATGGAGTTCGAGTTCGGCCACTACCACCTGCCCGCCTTCCACTACCCGGAGGGCTACGACGGGGAGAGTCTGTTCGCCAAGCTGTGCAACGAGGGCTACGCCCGCCGCTACCCCTCCGACCCGCCCGGCTACCGGGAGCGGCTGGACTACGAAATGCAGATGATCTCTCAGCTGGGGTTCGTGGACTACTTCCTCATCGTGGCGGACTTTGTGGGCTACGCCAAAAGCCAGGAAATCCCCGTGGGGCCGGGGCGAGGCAGCGCCGCCGGGTCCATCGTCTCCTACTGCATGGACATCACCGATGTGGACCCCATGAAGTACGGTCTGTACTTCGAGCGGTTTCTGAACCCGGAGCGGGTCACCATGCCGGACATCGACATGGACTTCTGCTATCGCCGCCGGGGAGAGGTCATCGACTACGTCAACCGGACCTATGGCAACGACCACGTGGCCCAAATCGTCACCTTCGGCACCATGGCCGCCCGGGGCGTCCTGCGGGACGTGGGCCGGGTGCTGAACTTCCCCTACAACGAGGTGGACCAGCTGGCCAAGCTGGTGCCCTCCACCCTCCACATCACCCTGGACGACGCCTTGAAGCTGTCCAAGGAGCTGCGGGACAAATACGAAAACGACGAGCGGGTGCGGGAGCTGATCGACACCAGCCGGAAAATCGAGGGAATGCCCCGCCACGCCTCCAAACACGCCGCCGGGGTGGTCATCACCCGCCGCCCGGTGTACGATTACGTTCCCCTGGCCCGGAACGACGAGAGCATCGTCACCCAGTATATCATGACCACGCTGGAGGAGCTGGGCCTGCTGAAGATGGACTTCCTGGGCCTGCGGAACCTGACCATTCTGGACGACGCAGAAAAACTCATCCGAAAAAAAGTCCCGGACTTCTCCCTGAAAACCATCCCGGAGGACGACTCGGAGACCTTCCAAATGCTCCAGGAGGGCCACACCGCCGGCGTGTTCCAGATGGAGTCGGCAGGCATGACCAACGTCTGCGTTCAGATGAAAGCCTCCAGCATCGAGGACCTGACCGCTATCGTGGCCCTGTACCGCCCCGGCCCCATGGAATCCATTCCCCGGTTCATCGCCAGCAAGCTGGACCCCTCCAAAATCACCTACCGGCACCCCATGCTGGAGCCGATTCTGTCCGTCACCTACGGCTGCATCGTCTATCAGGAGCAGGTGATGATGATTTTTCAGCAGCTGGCCGGGTACTCCCTGGGCGGCGCAGACATGGTGCGCCGGGCCATTTCCAAAAAGAAGGCCAAACAAATCCAGCAGGAGGAACACGCCTTCATCTACGGCGACCCGGCCCGGAACATCAAGGGCTGCGTGGCAAACGGCATCCCGGAGGACACTGCCAAGGCCATCTACGGGGAAATTTACGACTTCGCCAACTACGCCTTCAACAAGGCCCACGCGGTCTGCTACGCCATTGTCGCCTACCAGACGGCTTATTTCAAGTGCCACTACCCCCACGAGTACATGGCCGCCCTGCTGACCAGCGTGCTGGACTCCAGCGCGAAAATCGCCGAGTATATCAGCGCCTGCAAGGACATGGGTATCCAGCTGCTGCCCCCGGACATCAACGAATCCGGCGCGGATTTCACCGTCACCGGCGACAACATCCGCTTTGGTCTGGCGGCGGTGAAGGGCGTGGGCCGGGGCTTCATCGAAAAACTGGTGGAGAACCGCCAGGAGCGAGGTCCCTTCCGGGGGATTCAGGACTTCTGCCAGCGGCTGTATGACTACGACCTGAACCGCCGGGCGCTGGAGAACCTCATCCGCTGCGGGGCCTTTGACCGGCTGGGCGTCCGCCGGAGCCAGCTCATCCAGGTGATGAACCCGGTGATGGACGCTGTCGCCAGCGCCCGGAAGCGCAACCTGGAGGGGCAGTTCGACCTGTTCAGCGGCCTGGGGGAGGATGACGCTCCCCAGGAAGTGCCGCTGCCCAACGTGCCGGAGTTCAGCCCCTCCGAGCTGATGGCGATGGAGAAGGAGACCACTGGCCTCTACCTCTCCGGCCACCCCATGGACGAGTACCGGGACGCCGCCAAACAGAGCGGCGCGGTGCGCATCGGGGCGGTAATGAACGACTTCGCCCAGGAGGGCGGCCCCCAGACCTACCACGACGACCAGCGCCTGCGGCTGGCGGGGGTCATCACCACCGTTCGCCGCAAGACCACCCGCAACGACACCCTGATGGCTTACGTCACCCTGGAGGACGACACCAGCTCTATCGAGCTGCTGTGCTTCGCCCGGGTGCTGGAGGAATCCGGCACCCTCATCCGGGAGGGCGTGGCGGTGGTGGCGGAGGGGCGCATCTCCGTCCGGGACGAAAAGGCCCCCCAAATGCTGGTGGACCGGGTCTGGTCCCTGCGGGACGGGGCGGCTCCGCCCTCTCAAAGCCGGGAGCGCCGGGTGCAGCCCCGGCGGGGGCGGCTGTTCGTCCAGGTGCCCTCCATGGACCACCCCAGCGCGGAAAAAATCAAGCAGTACCTCATCATGTTCCCCGGCACAGACCAACTGATCCTGTGCTGCGCCGACACCAAAAAGCGCTTTGGCATTGCCTGTCAGACCCACGCCTCCCTGGTGCGGGCGCTGGAAAAGCTGGTGGGGCAGGAAAACGTGGTAGTCAAATAAGCAAATCCCTACGACCCAGGCGGCCCGCGGAGATTCCGGTAAGGAGTTCCATATGAAACCAGAGACAAAGAAACGGGCAAGACAACAGTTGGACGCGGCGCGGGAGCATCTGCGTTCCCCCAAAGAGAGCATTTTCAAACGTATTGCACGATTGCTGACCCATCGGCTGCTGCTGACTGTCGTTTTAATCGTGCTGCAAATCGCGGTACTGCTGGTGATGATCCTCGCCTGCGGACGGTACTTCGTGCATTTTTACGTGATCTGCGTCCTCATCAGTATGCTGGTGGTGCTGTATATCCTCAACAAGCGAGGACACCCGGACTATAAGATCGCCTGGATGCTCATCATCCTCCCCTTCCCCATCTTCGGCGGGCTGCTCTACCTGTTGCTGGGCGGCAGCTGGACCTCCAACCGGAGCCTGAAACGCATGGAGCGGCTGGAGATTTTGCGCCACAGCATTCTCAGCGGGGACGAAAGCGCCACCCAGGGCTTCGTCTCCCAGCACCCGGACGCGGCCAACCAAATGCGCTATATCTACGCCACCAGCAGCTGTCCGCCCTATGTGAACACCGAGACGGAGTACCTGCCCATCGGTGAAGTTTACTATGCGCGCATGGTGGAGGAGCTGAAAAAGGCCAAACACTATATCTTTTTGCAGTATTTCATCATCAAAGAGGGAGAGATGTGGAACACCGTCCTCTCCATCCTGGAGGAAAAGGCCGCCCAGGGGGTGGACGTGCGGGTCATTTACGACGACATCGGCTGTCTGTTCACCCTGCCCAAGCGCTACAGCCAAGAGCTGGAAAAGCGGGGCATCGCCTGCGCCGTGTTCAACCCCTTCCGCCCGGTGGCGTCCCTGCGGCTGAACAACCGGGACCACCGGAAGCTGTGCATCGTGGACGGCGTGGTGGGCTTCACCGGCGGCATCAACCTCTCTGACGAGTATATCAACCAGTGGGAGCGGTTCGGCCACTGGAAGGACACCGGCATCCTGCTCCGGGGACAGGCGGTGTGGAGCCTGACGGCCATGTTCCTCTCCTGCTGGGACTACACCAAAAACATTGAAGAACAGCTGGACAACTACCGACCCGACCCTGCCGTTTTTGGCACCTTCCAGACAGACGGCGTGGTTCAGCCCTATAACTCCAATCCCGGCAACGAATCCGTAGGTGCGGCGGTGTATATGAACCTTATCAACCGGGCCAAGCGGTACCTCTATATCACCACGCCCTATCTGGTCATCGATGACGCCATGACCGACTCTCTCTGCGCCGCCGCCCTCTCCGGGGTGGACGTGCGCATCATCACCCCCCACATCCCCGACAAGCGCTATGTGTTCATGCTGACCCAGGCCCACTATATCCCACTACTGGAGGCGGGGGTCAAAATTTACGAGTACACCCCCGGCTTCATCCACGCCAAGACCTTCGCCGTGGACGACGAGTTCGGCGTGGTGGGGACCGTGAACCTGGACTACCGCAGCTTCTACCTTCACTACGAGGACGGCGTGTGGATGTACCAGTCCAGCGCCGTGGCCGCCATCCGGGACGATTTTCTGGCTACCCAAGAACTGAGCCAGCAGGTGCAGCTGGAGGAGGTCACCCGCATGAGCTGGCTCAAGCGGTTCGGGCTGTCTCTGCTGCGGATCATCGCGCCGCTGATGTGACAGAACGCCCCAAAAGCAAAATTTTCATGCAGCAGAGGAAAATCTGTGCTATACTGTTCCCCAACAACACGACGAGGTAAACTTTCATGAAGCTCATGGTTTTAGACGGCAACTCCCTGGCCAACCGCGCCTTTTACGGCATCAAACTGCTCTCCACCCGGGACGGGCAATACACCAACGCCATTTACGGCTTTCTGACCATCCTGGGCAAGCTGACCGACGAGGACGCCCCTGACGCCCTCTGCGTCACCTTTGACCGGAAGGCCCCCACCTTCCGCCACAAGGCTTACGCCCAGTACAAGGCCAACCGCCACGGGATGCCCGACGAGCTGGCGGCCCAAATGCCGGTGCTGAAAGAGGTGCTGGCGGCCATGCACATCCCCTGTTACGAGCTGGACGGCTGGGAGGCCGACGACCTGATCGGCACCATCTCCCGCGCCTGCGAGGGGGAGGGCTGGGACTGTGCCGTCGTCACCGGCGACAAGGACGCTCTCCAGCTGGTCACCGACCACACTACGGTCAAGCTGGTCACCACCCGCATGGGGCGGACGGAGACGCGGGACATCACCCCGGAGGTTTTTTCGGAGGAATACGGATTCCCGCCCAAGCAGCTCATCGACCTGAAGGCCCTGATGGGGGATTCCTCGGACAACTATCCCGGCGTCAAGGGCATCGGGGAAAAGACCGCCAAGAGCCTGATTCAAACTTACGGCGGTATCGAGGATATTTACGCGAAGTTTGACGAAATCCCCCTGAAACCCGCCCAGCGAAAGCGGCTGGACGAGGGCCGGGAGGACGCGAAGCTGTCTTACGATTTGGCGACTATCCGCTGCGACGCGCCCATCGACTTTGCGCCGGAGGACGCCAAACGCCGCCCCTGCGACAACGACAAGCTCTATAACCTTTTTATGGAGCTGGAATTTTCCAAGCTGACCCGCCGCTTTGGGCTGACGCCGCCGGAGGCCCCCACCGAGGCGGAGGAAGAAAAACAGGAGGCCCAAGTGGAGTCGGTCAACGTGCTGACCGAGGCGCAGTTTGCCGAAATTCTTCCCAAGTGGCAGGCGGCGGACTATGTGGTGGTGCTGCCCAGAGAGGATTTGGACGAGCTCACCGTCAGCTGGGACGAGAGCGCGACCCGCTCCTGGCTCTGCGACATCCGAAAGAGCCGCTATGAGGGGAACTACTCCGCCCTGCTTCGGGCGCTGTTTTCCGGCGAGGTAAAAAAAGTCGCCCACCGGGTCAAGGAGCTGTGCGGCCAGCTGCTGGCCCAAAATCTCCCCACCGAGGGCTTTGTGTTCGACACTGCGCTGGGGGCCTACCTGCTGGAGCCTACTGCCAACAGTTACGACCTGCCCCGGCTGGCTATGACCTACTTCAAGCGGGACATGGAGGCGGGCGCGGCTGGCAAGGAGTCTGAGGAATTTCAGGGGCTGCCCGATGAGCTGAAAGCCCAGACCGCCTGGTACGAGGACAACGCCCTCATCGGCGCGCTCTATGAGGCGGAGCGGAAGCAGCTGGAGGACTACGGTCTGATGGGGGTGCTGACCGACATTGAGCTGCCCCTCTGTCCGGTGCTGGCAGAGATGGAACAAGCTGGGTTCCTGGTGGACCGGGAAGCGCTGGAGGACTTCGGCGTCATGCTGGCAAAGGGCATTGAAGAATCCCAGCGGCAGGTCTACCGCTACGCCGGGGTGGAGTTCAACATCAACTCCACCAAGCAGCTGGGGGAGGTTCTCTTCGAGAAGCTGGAACTGCCCGCCTCCAAAAAGACCCGCCGGGGCTACTCCACCAGCGCCGAGGTGCTGGAAAAGCTGCGGGGGTCCCACCCCATCATCGACCAGATTTTGGAGTACCGCCAGCTGGCGAAGCTGAAATCCACCTATGTGGACGGGCTGACAAAAGTGATTGCCGACGACGGGCGCATCCACACCAGCTTTCAGAACACCGTCACTGCCACCGGGCGGCTGTCCTCCGCCGAACCGAATTTGCAAAACATCCCCGTCCGCACCGAATTGGGGGCGGAAATGCGGAAAATGTTCATCGCGGGGCCGGGGAACGTGCTGGTGGACGCGGACTACTCCCAAATCGAGCTGCGGCTGCTGGCCCACATCGCCGGAGACGAGACCATGATCGAGGGGTTCCGCTCCGGTGTGGACATCCACACCGCCACCGCCGCTCAGGTGTTCGGCGTGCCGGTGGAGATGGTGACGAAGCAAATGCGTTCCTCCGCCAAAGCGGTGAACTTCGGCATCGTCTACGGCATGTCCGCCTTCTCTCTGGCGGAGGACCTGCATGTCACCCGCGCCGAGGCCAAGGCGTATATGGACAAGTATTTCGCCACCTATTCCGGCGTCCACGCCTACCAGAAGCAGGTTGTGGAGCAGGCCAAGGCAAACGGCTACGCCTCTACCCTGCTGGGCCGCCGCCGCTGGCTGCCGGAGCTGAAATCCTCCAACTTCAACCTGCGCAGCTTCGGGGAGCGGGTGGCTATGAACATGCCCATTCAGGGCACCGCCGCCGACATCATCAAGCTGGCCATGATCCGGGTGCAAAACCGGCTGAAAGCCGAAGGTCTGACGGGCCGGCTGGTGCTCCAGGTCCACGACGAGCTGATCGTGGAGTGCCCCGAAGCCGAGGCGGAGCAGGTGGCCCGGCTGGTGGAGGAGGAGATGGAGCAGGTGGTCTCTCTCCGGGTGCCGCTGGTGGCCGAGGCCCATGTGGGCCGCAGCTGGATGGACGCACATTGATGAGATTGGAGCAGTTTTTATGAACTTTGTACCATATAACGCGGAGATCGCCAAGCGGGAGCCGGTGCGCTACCGGCTGGTCCCCATGACGACGGAACTGGTGGACCAGGTGGCGGAAATCGAGAAGATGAACTTCTCCCGCCCCTGGACCCGTGACATGCTGCTGGAGGAGCTGGACAACATGCTCTCCTCCTACATCTGCGCCCTGGGGGAAAACGGCGTGGTGCTGGGCTACGCCGGGCTGACCGTGGTGGCCGGAGAGGGATACATCAACAACATCGCCGTCCGGCAGGAGTACCGCAAGCAGGGGGTGGCCTCCGCGCTGCTGGAGGTGTTCACCCGCTTCGCAGAGGCTCAGGGTCTGGCGTTTTTGACGCTGGAGCTGCGGGTTTCCAACGAGGCCGCCAAGCGGCTCTACCTGAAACACGGCTTCGCCCAGGTGGGCCGCCGGAAGGGGTACTATGACGACCCCAAGGAGGACGCCATTCTGATGACCCGCACCTTCGGGGACGAGGGGAGGGAACAGCCTTGAACATTCTGGCCGTGGAATCCTCCTGCGACGAGACCGCTGTGGCCGTGGTGCGGGACGGGCGCACCGTCCTCTCTGACGCCATCGCCTCCCAGGTGGATATGCACACCATTTACGGCGGCGTAGTGCCGGAAATCGCCTCCCGGAAGCATTTGGAGGCCATTTACGGTCTGGCGGACCAGGCGCTGGCCCAGGCGGGCATCACCCGGCAGGACATCGACGCGGTGGCCTGCACCTACGCGCCGGGTCTCATCGGCGCGGTGCTGGTGGGGGTCAACTTCGCCAAGAGCGTGGCCTACGGGCTGAACGTGCCGCTGATCCCCGTCCACCACATCCGGGGCCACATCGCCGCCAACTACCTGACCCACCCCGATTTGGAGCCGCCATTTCTCTGCCTGTGCGTCTCTGGCGGGAACACCCTCATCGTGGACGTGCAGGACTACACCCACATGGAGCTGCTGGGCGCCACCCGGGACGACGCGGCGGGCGAGTGCTTCGACAAGGTGGCGCGGGTGCTGGGCATCGGCTACCCCGGCGGCGGCCCCATGGACCGGCTGAGCCAGGGCGGTGACCCGAAAAAGTATCACCTGCCCCGTTCCAAGGTGGACGGCGCACCGCTGGATATGTCCTTTTCCGGCCTGAAAACCGCCGCCCTGAACCTGATTCACAACGCCCAGCAAAAGGGCGAAGAGCTGGACCTTCCCTCCTTCGCCGCCAGCTTCGCCCAGGCGGTAGCCGACGAGCTGGTGCCCCGCACCATGTCCGCTGCTCAGACGCTGGGCTACGGAAAAATCGCCGCTGCGGGCGGCGTGGCCGCCAACTCCACCATCCGCGCCCAACTGGAGCGGGCCTGCCGGAAGAGCGGCGACACTCTGTATCTGCCCAGGCTCTCCCTCTGCGGGGACAACGGGGCCATGATCGGCTGCCAGGGGTACTACGAATACCTGGCGGGCCACACCGCCGGGATGGAACTGAACGGCTACGCCAACAAAAACGTGGGCGTGGGGTGAGCGGTTCTGCGGCGGTTCGGTAAATCGAAACAACTTCGCTGCGCGAAAAGGAGGCGTTTCCCGTGATCTACCTGACTGGCGACATCCACGGTGGGCTGGACATCACAAAGCTGTCCAACCGGCAGTTCCCAAAGGGGAAAACCCTGACCCGCTCGGACTACGTCATCGTTTGCGGGGACTTTGGCCTGCCCTTCGCCCTGACGGACATCGCCCCGGAATCAGAGTTTCTCGCCGACAAATACAAACGGGCGGACCGCAAGAATTACCTCCACTGGAGCAAATGGCTGTCCGAACGCCCGTACACCGTCCTCTGGCTGGACGGCAACCACGACAACCACCCCTTCTGGCAGGGCCAGCCGGTGGAGGAGTGGAACGGCGGTCTGGTCAACGTCCACCCGTTGGCGGAGAACGTCCTCCACCTGAAGCGGGGCGAGTATTACACCATCGACGGCCACACCTTCTGGGTCATGGGCGGCGCGGCCTCCCACGACCGGGAATACCGGGTGGAAGGACTGGATTGGTGGACGGAAGAAATTCCCAGCGGGGAGGAAATGGCCCACGGCCTGGACACCCTCGCCTCCCACGGCAACCGGGTGGATTACGTTTTGACCCACACCCTGCCCCAGTCGCTGCTGGCCCCGGTCAGCGGTAAAACCTACATGCCGGACCCGACCTGTGCCTATCTGGACCAGGTTTACGCCGCCACAGCGTTCCGCTATTGGTATTGTGGACACCTGCACATGGACGTCAACCACCCGGGCTATCGCGTTCGCGTCCTCTATGACGATGTGATCCCCCTGGAGGCGGACGCCGCCGAGTCCGGGGGATGAGGCCCATCACAGCCGTCAAAGATGAAAAAACGATGAAATTTCTTGCAATTCCCCCCTGTTCCGATATAATAATCACTGTAACAACGGTTTTATCCCACAAGGAGGGTTTACAATGAACTCGCTTCGCGTTTGGTTTCCCCTTTCCAACACCGTCCACTATAAGGACACGGTCAGTTTGGTCATCAGCATCGTTCTTTATCTGATTGTCTGGGTGGTCGCCCGGTTCCTGCTGGGGGCCGCCGCCTCGCTGCTGAGCATTTTGCCCTTGATTTGGACATTGTACCGTCTGCTGTTGCTGGTGGTGCGGGTGTACTGCATTGTGGGCATCGTCTTTGCCGTCCTCAACTATCTGGGGAAATCCTATTGAGGCGGCGTTCCCACGCTTTTCCCGTTGAAGGAGGTTGATTCCTATGTTGTCTCTCATTTCTCTCATTTGGATGCTGATTTGCGGCGCAGCCATCGGCTGGATCGCCGGGATGATTATGAACCAGCCCGGCTCCATGCTGCGCAACATCGTGGTTGGCGTTCTCGGCTCCGTCCTGGGGAACTTTCTCTTTTCCCTCATCGGCTTCTACGCCACCGGCTGGATCGCCAGCCTCATCGTCTCACTCATCGGGTCGTGCGTGCTGCTGATGCTGGTGAACTGGCTGGCCCGCCGGTAAAAGCGCAAGCTGGCGCTCGCAGGTGTACTTATCATTTTCATTTTTTACCATTCTTCTTTGCAGGGACCTCCTATGCCTGGGTGTAGCTGCCAGACCGCTGCCATCCAAACGCAGGAGGCCCTTTTTGCCGTTTAAGACAGCGCAAAAATTGCCCCCTGTTCCCAGTGGAAACAGGGGGTTCGTGGTTCAATCTTATTTGCTGGCGATCAGCTCCATCTCCATCTTTGCCCCGGCGGGGAGCTTTGCCACCTGCACACAGGAGCGGGCGGGCGGGTTCTCCGGGAACTTGGTGGCGTAAATGGCGTTCATGGCGGCGAAATCGGCCAGGTCGGTGAGGAAAACGGTGGTTTTGACCACGTTGGCGAAGGTCATATCGGCGGCGGCCAGCACTGCCTCCAGGTTGGCGAGGACCTGAGTGGCCTGGGCCTCGATGGTGTCCCCAGCCAGCTTGCCGGTCTCCGGGACCAGCGGCACCTGGCCGGAGGTGAACAGGGTGTCTCCCACCAGAATGGCGTGGGAATAAGGCCCCAGAGCGGCGGGGGCGTTGGGCGCGGAAATCACTTTGGACATATTGCAGACTCCTTTTTGCGGGGGACCGGGCCGGTCCCCCGATGATGTCTCTACTATACCACACTTTTTTCATTCCGTAAACTTTTCTTTGCTATCTCCGGGGATGTGTGTTATACTAGAACATAGATTTGATAAGGAGGCGCGGTATGGTCATTCTTGGCATCGACCCCGGCGTGGCCACCGTGGGCTTCGGCGTCATCGACGCGGAACGGGGCCGCAACCGACTCATTCAATACGGCACCATCACCACCCCGGCGGGTCAGCCCCTTTCGGTACGGCTGACCCAAATTTATGCGGATATGAACGAGCTGATCTCAACCTTCCACCCGGCGGAGATGGCGGTGGAGGAGCTGTTCTTCAACACCAATCTGACCACCGGCATCTCCGTGGCCCACGGGCGGGGCGTCATTCTGCTGGCGGGGGAGCAGGCGGGTATCCCCATCTACGAGTACACCCCCATGCAGGTGAAACAGTCCGTGGTTGGCTATGGCAAGGCGGAGAAAAAGCAGGTCATGCTGATGACCCAGCGGCTGCTCCACATGGACAAGATACCCCGCCCCGACGACGCGGCGGACGCGCTGGCCCTGGCCATCTGCCACAGCCGGGCGGCTACCAGCCTCATCAACGCAGACCGCGCCTTTGACGCGAAAAAGTACGACACCCGATAACCTTCGCACCCACATTGAGGGAGGCAGCGTTATGTTTTACTATCTTTCCGGCACTGTGGCCCACATCGCCCCCTTTTTGGCGGTCATCGACTGCGGCGGGGTGGGCTACGCCTGCAAAACCACCAACTACACCCTGGGGACCATCCAGAAGGGCGAACAGGCCAAGCTGTTCACCTATCTATCGGTAAAGGAGGATGCGGTAGACCTGTATGGGTTCTCCACCCAGGAGGAGCTGAACCTGTTTCAGCTGCTGATTTCCGTCTCCGGCGTGGGACCGAAGGCGGCGCTCTCCATCCTCTCCTCCTCCACCCCCTCCAATCTGGCGCTGAGCATCATCACCGGCGACGTGAAAACCCTGACTGCCGCCCAAGGCGTAGGCAAAAAAATCGCCCAGCGCATTGTGCTGGAGCTGAAGGACAAGCTGGCAAAGGAGCAGGGCGTTTCCTTCGAGAACACCTCTCCCCTGCCCAGCGCTTCCGGGACGGTCATCCCGGAGGACAAAGCGGGAGAGGCCGGGGCTGCCCTGGCCGTGCTGGGCTACAGCCAGAGCGAGATCAACAAGGCGTTGAAGGGCATCGACATGGCCTCCCTGACCCTGGAGGAGGTCATCAAGCAGGCACTGGCGCGCATGATGCAGTAAAGGCGGTGACAGCATGGCCATCAACAACGAAATGGAGCGCAATTTCGACGAAACCGAGGGATACGGCCAGCCGCTGGTGACCTCCTCCTTTACCAGCGGGGACGAGAGCGAATACTCCCTGCGGCCCAAAACCCTTTCGGAATACATCGGCCAGCAGAAGGCCAAGGAAAATCTGGACGTGTTCATTCAGGCGGCGAAGCTGCGGGGGGAGCCGCTGGACCACGTGCTGCTCTACGGCCCGCCGGGTCTGGGCAAAACCACCCTGGCCGGTATCATCGCCAACGAGATGGGGGTCAACATCCGCATCACCTCCGGCCCCGCCATGGAAAAGCCGGGGGACCTGGTGGCGCTGCTGACCAACCTGGCGGAGAACGACATCCTCTTTGTGGACGAGATTCACCGGATGAACCGGACCATCGAGGAGATCCTCTACCCCGCCATGGAGGACTACGCCGTGGACATCATCATCGGCAAAGGTCCCAGCGCCAACTCCATCCGGCTGACCCTGCCCCGGTTCACCCTCATCGGGGCCACCACCCGTGCCGGTTCCCTGTCCGCCCCTCTGCGGGACCGCTTTGGCGTCAACCTGCGGCTGGAGCTGTACTCCCCAGAGGAGCTGTGCTTCATCGTCAAGCGTTCCGCCGGTATCCTGGACGTTCCCATCGAGGAGAGCGGCGCCATGGAGATTGCCCGGCGCAGCCGGGGGACCCCGCGCATCGCCAACCGGATGCTCCGGCGGGTGCGGGACTTCGCCCAGGTGCGGGCAGGCGGCGTCATCACCCAAAAGGTGGCCAGCGAAGCGCTGACCGCCCTGGAGGTGGACGACCTGGGCCTGGACAACATCGACCGGCGGATGCTGCGGGCCATCATCGAGTTCTACAACGGCGGCCCTGTGGGACTGGACACCCTCGCCGCCACCATCAACGAGGACACCGTCACCCTGGAGGATATGTACGAGCCGTATCTGTTGCAGCAGGGCTTCCTGACCCGCACCCCAAGGGGCCGCTGCGTGACCCAGCGGGCCTATGACCACCTGCACATTCCCTTTGAGGGGCAGCCTCAGCAAAGTCTGTATTAATGCGTTCGGAACAAAGCCATAAGCATAGAAAGGCACGGCCTTTCATGCCTTTCGGCTTTGTTCAGTGCAAGGTTTTTACGCCGATAAGCGAAAAACCTTGCACCCTCCGTTAGCACAGCAAGCTGTGCCAACGGAAATACGCATTGTAACAACGGCTGCATTTCAAGAAACCAGCGTTAAACTGCTGGTTTCTTGAAATCGCACGGCCTTTGCCGTGCGAATAAACCGCATAGCGGTTTATTTAACAGTCGTTGTTTTAAGCGTTTTCTCCCGACATTTGTCCGTTTTCGGCGAAATTCTGTACATCACTTGTAATTTTTCCGTATTATTTCGAGAAAACGCTTGACAGGCGCAGGAAAAATGTTATACTTACTAACGAATGGATCGAAACATGAATGATTCTACCTTGACAGATGAAACCCTCTGCCGCCGCGCCGCCCAGGGTGACCAGTCAGCGGAAGAGGCCCTGGCCTTGCGCTATACCCGCCTGGTGCGCGCCTGCGCCCGTCCCCTGTTCCTGATGGGAGGCGATGGCGAGGACCTGACCCAGGAGGGGATGGTCGGCCTGCTCTCCGCCATTCGGAGCTATGCCCCGGAGCGGGGCGTCAGTTTCCGTGCCTATGCGGAAACCTGTGTCAAAAACAGAATGATTTCTGCCGTTCGGTCCGCTTCAGGAAAACATCATACCCCGTTGAACGATTCTATTCCGATCGAGACTCCCCTTTTTGACGAAAATTGCCACTGCACAGCCGCGCTCTCCGCAACCGACCCGGAGGAGATCCTCATCACCCGAGAAAGCGTTCAGGAGCGGCTGGGGTCTTTGTTCAGCAAACTGTCGGATTTTGAGGCGGAGATACTCAAGCTGTACCTTTCCGGCCTTTCTTATTCGGAGATCGCAGACCAGGCCAATCGTCCTGTCAAGTCCGTAGACAACGCCATACAGCGTATCCGGCGCAAGCTGGACGCTTAAAAGGCGGTCAGGCGGAGGTGTTTCCTTTCCCAGCGGCGCTCCCAGCACAAGCTGAACGCAAAATATACGCCCACAGTGGCAACTAATCAAAAGAGAGGGTAAAAAAATGTTCGAAGATAAGACCTTGGTTTGCAAAGAGTGCGGCAACGAGTTCGTGTTCACCGCCGGTGAGCAGGAGTTCTACGCCGAGCACGGCTTCCAGAACGAGCCGCAGCGCTGCAAGAGCTGCCGCGACGCCCGTAAAGCCAACCTGAACGGTGGCGCTCCCCGCGCCCAGCGCCAGTTCTTTACCGCTGTCTGCGCTCGCTGCGGCGGCGAGGCCCGTGTGCCGTTTGAGCCTCAGAGTGACCGTCCCGTCTATTGCAGCAGCTGCTTCGCCGAGATCCGTGCGGGCCGCTAATTGAATCATTTGTATCTGGCAGGGAGCGCTGTGTTTGCGGCGCTCCCTGCCTGTTTTCCCCGTGAAAGGAGCGGTACATGAGCAACAAGCCTCTCATGGAGCGGTACAAACCCTCCAAAAAGTTTTTTCAACGGCATATCGAACAAATCATGCTGATTTTGGCGGTGTTGCTCGCAACGCTTCCCCACCTGCTCATCGTCTGGGACTGCCAGACCAGGCTGACGACCATCAGCGCCGACTCCCTCTATTCCCTTTTTTCCACCAGCGCCTCTGTCGTGGCCGGTCTGTACGGCATTACGCTGACCGGCTATATCTTTTTCCTGGAACACATTCAGCGCGACAACCGGGAGGACGAGACCCTTTCCGACCCCATCGAGCTGTTGAAACGAGATTACAACCGGCTGGCGATTTTCATCACGGTGCTGGCCTTTCTCTCCCTGATGGCCAACGGTTTTCAGCTGCTTTACGGCACGGAGAACACCCTGCTCCCGGAGGGGGTCCACCGGTTCCTCATGGATGAGACCCTTTGGCTGACATCGGCGACCATTTTCTGTATCATGTGCTTCATCCTGCTGGTAGTCGCGCCGGACAAGATCCAGCGCATCAGCGAACGGTACAAGAAACGCATCGACGGCTCCGGCGGAGCAGACGGCGACCTGGAGCAGTTTTTGCAGGATTACGGGGAAATCGAGGAGATTTTGCGGAAGCTGGCCGGGAAAATCGGCAGCAGCATCCGCCTGAAAGACGCAGTCAACCCCACCGCCCTGCTCAAGGGCATGGACCTGATGGAGGACGCCATCTGGGAGGAACTGAACCTGGTGCGCAGCTACCACAGCTACGTTCTCCACTCCTCCGACCAACGGGCTTCCCAGGAAATGTGCGACTTCACCGCCTCGCTGAAAGCGTCCCTGCAAAAAATGCTGGACGACGGCGGGAAACAGCAGAAATAGCAAAAACAAATGAGCCTGGACAGAGAAACGTCTCCGTTCAGGCTCATTCGTTTGGACATTTATCTTCATTCCTCTCGGAACGCAGAAGCGATTTATCCGGTGTAGCGCAGGGCGTCGATTGGCTTCTTCTTCGCGGCTTTGTTGGCGGGGTACAGGCCAAATACCAGCCCCACCAGCAGCGAGAACACCACCGCGACGGCCACCACGTTGCCCGCCAGACCGTAGCTGGTGCCGCCCACCTGGTTGACGATTTGGATGGCCACCCAGGACAGGCCGATGCCGATGCAACAGCCCATCAGACTGACCACAAGAGCTTCGATGAGAAACTGGGTCATAATGCTGCCCCGGCTGGCGCCGATGGCCTTGCGGATGCCGATTTCCCTTGTACGCTCGGTGACGGAGACCAGCATGATGTTCATAATGCCGATACCGCCCACCAGCAGGGAGATGGCGGCGATGCCGCCCAGCAGCAGTGAAAGCATACTCGTGACGGAACTCATCACGTCCATGATGGTAGACTGGTTGTAGATGGTATAGGCGTCCTCATCGTCGTCGAACCGCTCCAGCAGCATGGCTTCCAGAGCGCTCTCCGCGTCGTCCAACGTCTCGTCGCTGGTGGCGGAGACGTAGAAGGTGGTAATGCTGGTGGAAACGCTGTTGGACAGCCGAACCAGAGTGGTATACGGGATGTAGATGTCGTAGCTGGACCCCAGCAACGCAGAACTGTCGTCCTCGTCGTCGTCCGCCAGCACGCCGATGACCTCAAAGGACATCCCGTCCAGCTTGATGTTCTCCCCTACCACGTCGGTGCTGCCCAAAATGTCCTCTGCGGTGGAGGCGCTGATGACGGCCACATAGGTGTGGTTATTGACATCCACGCTTTTCAGCCAGCGGCCATGCTCCAGCTCCAGCCCCTGAATGGACTGATAAGCGGAAGTGGTGCCGTAGACCGTGGCGGTCTCCTCAGTGGAACTGCTGGAGGCGGTCATGCTGGACTGCCCAATGGCGGCCACCTGGTCAATTTCCGGGTCCTCCGCGATTTCGTTCAGGTCGTCCAGCTTGTAGGGCTTGCCCTTGTCGTCGGAGATGGTCACGGAGAGCATATTGGTGCCCAAACTGGAGATGGTGTCGGTGACGGAGGTGGTGGTCCCGCTGACCAGCGACACCAGCACCACCAGCGCGAACACGCCGATGATAATGCCCAGCATGGTCAAAAAGGAGCGCATTTTGTTGGACGTAATGGCCTTCCACGCCATTTTGAAGGACTGGAAAATCATAGCGTCACCTCCGTCACATGGCCGTCCAGAATGTGGACGCTGCGGGCGGCTTGCCGGGCGACGGATTCGCTGTGGGTGATGAGGACGATGGTGCTGCCCTGTCGGTGCAGCTCGTGAAACAGCTCCATGATTTCCTGTCCGGTTTTGGAGTCCAGGTTGCCGGTGGGTTCATCCGCCAGGAACAGAGAGGGTCGGGCGGCGATGGCCCGGGCGATGGCCACCCGCTGCTGCTGGCCGCCGGACAGCTCATTGGGCTTGTGGTTGGCCCGCTTGCCCAGCTGCACCATGTCCAGCGCCCGCTCCACCAGCTCTGCCCGCTGCTTTTTGGGCATCCGCTGGTAGATGAGCGGCAGCTCCACGTTTTCCCATGCGGTCAGATTTCCGATGAGGTTGAAGTTCTGGAACACAAAGCCGATTTTCTGGTTGCGAATTTTCGCCAGCTGGTTCTCCGAATACTGCTCGATGGGCTGGCCGTCCAGCAGGTAGCGGCCCTCGTCCGCCACGTCCAGACAGCCGATGATGTTCATCATAGTGGACTTGCCACTGCCGGAGGGACCGACAATGCTGACAAACTCCCCCTGGCGGATGTGGAGGTTGGCGTGGTCCAGCGCGAGGACCTCGGTGTCGCCCATGATGTACCGCTTGGTCACGTCTTCTAACACGATCATGGCACACTCACCCCTCACTGGCCGCCGCCGCGACCACCGCTGGGCATATCGCCGCCGCCACCGCCGCCGCCGGTAAAGTCGCCACCACCACCGCCGCCGCTGGGCATATCCCCGCCGCCGTTCATGGCGCTGAACATATCCGCCATGGAGTCGGCGTCGTCAGAGGTGGCGTCGGACTCGGTCACGTTGTAATAGACCGTGTCACCTTCGCTGAGGCCGCTGGTGATCTCCACCTGGCTGCTGGTGGAGAGGCCGGTCTCCACCTCCACCTCACCGGAGAGGTTGCCGTCCTCGTCCGCTTCGGTGTAAACGAAGGTGCTGCCGTCCTCTTCCTGGAGGGCCGCCACGGGGATGAGCACCGCGTTCTCTGTGCTGCCCGTCTGGATAACCACGGACGCGCTCATGCCGCTGAGCATGTTGTCCGTCTTGTCGATGGTGATCTCCACGGTGTATTTGGCGTTGCCGCTGGTGGAGGTGGCCTCAGTCCCCACAGAGGTGATGGTGCCGATGAACTCCTCGTCCTCCAGAGCGTCCAGGGTAACGGTGGCGGTCTGGCCCTCGGACACGCTGAGGATGTCCAGCTCGTCGATGCTGACGGAGATGGTGACCTCGTCCTGCTTGAGGATGGTAAACGCCGTCGTGTCGGAGGAGCTGTAAATGCCGGAACTGGAGCCGGAGCCAGAGTTGCTGCTGTCGCTGCTGGAGGTGGTCCCGGAGGAAGCACTGCCGGAGATGGAGCCGCTGCTGCCGCTGGAGATGCTGCCGGAGGACATTCCGGTACTGCCGGAAGTGGCGTCGGTGCTGTCGGTGCCGTCGGAGTAACCGTCTGTATCCTCCGTCTCATCCGCTTCTGTGGCCCCGAAGGTGGCGGCAATGCGCAGCTTGGCCCCGCTGTCCCCCTCGTTGATGATCTGCCAGGTGTAGGACGCGCCGGAAATGGTGGGCAGCTCGGCAGAAGAGAAGGTGTAGCCCTCATTGGCCGTCAGGACGATGGTGGCGGTGTAGCTGGTCTCCGCCTTAAAGACGCCGGAGGTACAGTTCCAGGAGATGGTTCCGGTGTAGGAATCGGTCTCGGCGATTTCACTCTGGGGAACGTCGCCGGTAACGGGAATGGTGATCTCCAGCTCGGAGAAGTCGGTGATGGTTTCCACACTGGTCGTACTGGTAGAGCTGCTGTCCTCTGTGCCGCTGGAATCTGCCTCCGAAGAATCTTCGGAAGCGGCGGAAACCACAGCATCGGACTCTCCCGAACTGCCGGTGGTAACGGTCAGCAGGGACAGCACCGGTGCAGCGCTGGCGGCGCTGGTGGAATAGACAGACCCGCCGCTGGAGCTGGAAGAGGAACTACTGCTGGCCGCCGACCCGTCGGAGACATAGACGGCGCTGATGGTGCCGTCACAGGTGGCGGTGATGACCGGATTGTCGTACAGGGCCTCCAGCGCGGCGATGGTCTCCTCCAACTCCGCCTGCTGGCCCTCCAGCTCCTCGATCTCCAGGTCAGAGAGGTCGTCGTCATCGTCCAACTGGTCCTCGATGTCCTCCAGGCTCTCCTCCGCGTCCAGCAGGGCGCTGACGATGGAGGTGGTGTTCAGGGTGGCCAGGGTGTCGCCCTCGGTGACGCTGTCACCGGACTCCACATAGACCTCATCCACCGTCAGGTCGGAGGGAATGGTCACGTCCTCGGTATCAGTCATGGCCAGGTTGCCGGTGGCGGAAATGGTGCTGCTGAGGGTTCCGGTCTCCGCCGTGGCGGACTGGACCGTGGAAACCGTCACATCAGCGGACGAGAAAGCATTTCGGCCCATCAGCATCATCAGCAGCGGTCCCCGCAGGAAAATCATCGCCGCCGCCACCAGCACCACCAGGACAATGGCGACCACCAGCACGATTTTCCACTTTTTCCGCTTCGGCTTGGCCTTGACCGCCACAGCCCCCTGATAGACCGTTTCGTCTGCTTTCTTCTTGCCCAGCTTGGGCTTGGAAGGTTTGATTTTCGCCATAGTACCATCCTCCTGGAGTAACTTTCATTGTTAAATGATACAGAAGGCACCTTAAAGCTACCTTAAAACTCCCGGAAAAAGCCGCTGTGTTCACAGTTTGTTCAGGCTTTCGCTTGAACAAAAAGCACTTTCTGAACAAAATATTTACGGAAATTTTACAATCTAAGGAGATGGCCGCACCCTCTCGCCGCTGCCGCATAGGATGGAGTACCACAAACAAGGAAGGTGCTGCGATTTTGCGACAGGAACTGAATATCTGGGTGGTGGGCGGCGACCTGCGCCAGGTGAAGCTGGCCCAGCTGCTGACTGACGACGGCCACTGGGTCCAGACCTATGCCATGGAGCGGCGGCCCGACCCCAACACGCTGCCCGGCTCGGACACCCTGCGGGGCATTGAGCGCGCCCAATGCGTCATTCTGCCCCTGCCGGTGACGGTGGACGACGGCGTATTGAACGCTCCCCTCTCCGACCAGAAGATACCCGTCAAAACGGTGCTGGACGCCCTGCGCCCGGAGCAGATCGTCTGCGCGGGGCGGGTCTCCCCGGAACTGACCGCTTACGCCCGGAGCCGGGGGCTGAACCTCCAGGATTACTTTGCCAGAGAAGAACTGGAGATCAAGAACGCCGTCCCCACGGTGGAGGGGGCCATTCAAATCGCCATGGAGGAGCTGCCCACCACCCTGTTTGGGGCGCGGGTGCTGGTCATTGGATTCGGGCGGCTGGGCAAGCTGCTGGCCCACCGGCTGAAGGGCCTGGGGGCCAGGGTGACGGTCTCCGCCCGGAACTACGCGGATTTGGCCTGGATCGAATCCTACGGCTACTGGTCAGAACATACAGACCAGCTGGACGGCTGGCTGGGGGGCTATCAGCTGGTCATCAACACCGTCCCGGCACGGGTGCTTGATGGGGCCAGGCTCCACGACCTGGACGCGGGGACGCTGGTCATCGACCTGGCCTCCAAGCCCGGCGGCGTGGACCTGGAGGCCGCTGCCAATCTGGGGGTCAAGGTCATCTGGGCGCTGTCCCTGCCGGGAAAGGTGGCCCCGGTGACTTCCGGGAAAATCATCCGGGACACCGTTTACCACATCTTGCAGGAGGTGGCGCTGTGAGCGGCCAGCAAATTCGGGTGGGCTTTGGACTGACCGGTTCCTACTGCACCCTTCATAAAGTCCTCCCAGCGCTGGAGGCGGTGAAGGAGCGCTTCGGCGCGGTGACGCCGTTGTTGTCAGAGAACTGCGCCGCCACCGACACCCGCTTCGGCAGCGCGGCGGACCTCCTCCGGGAGGTGGAGCGCATCTGCGGCTGTCCGCCCCTTCTGACCATCCCCCAGGCGGAACCCATCGGCCCCAAAAAGCTGCTGGACGCGCTGGTCATCGCCCCCTGCACGGGGAACACTCTGGGCAAGCTGGCCTGGGGCATCACCGACACCACCATCACCATGGCGGCCAAGGCCCACCTCCGCAACGGGCGGCCCCTGATTTTGGCTGTGTCCACCAACGACGGCCTGACCGTCTCCCTGCGGAATCTGGGGGAGCTGAGCTGCCGGAAAAACGTCTATCTGGTGCCCTTCCGCCAGGACGACCCGGAGGGGAAACCTGCCTCGCTGGTGGCGGAGATGGACCTCATTCCCCAGACCGTGGTGGCCGCGCTGGAGGGGCAACAGCTCCAGCCGGTACTGCTGGGCAGCGTGTGAACGGGCGACAGCGCATGACAGAAAAAGGCGGCGGCAGGTGTTGCCGTCGCCTTTTTCTGTCTTGTGAATGGGGTATTTCGTTTGCGCGAGCTTGTGTCGGAAGCCCCTCCGCCACCGCCGAAAGGCGGCGGCCCTCCTCCCCTTTCAGGGCAGGGAGCGAAGCGGAAGTGCCGCTTGACGGCGGAGGCAAGAGGGGATAGTGCTTATCGTTTGTTCAGCGTTTTCCTCCAGACGGAATAAACCACAAACATCTTTACAAGCTTTCCACCTTTTTCATATGCTGAGAGGCAGCCTTGAGCATCAGCTTCTTGTTGCCCACGCCATCGAAGGCGACCTCCACCAGGGCGTCGCCGCCCATGGGCAGAATGCTGACGATCATCCCCTTGCCAAAAGCGGAGTGATCCACCATGTCGCCCTTCTTGAACTGGCTCAGCAGATTAAATGTGGCTTGCACCGCCCGCTGGCCGGTAGGCGTCACCGCATGGCTGACGCTAATGCCGCCGCCCAGAGGCTTGCCGTCGTCCCGGCGGGGACGGCGGGGACGAGCGCCGTAGCTTCCCCGTCCTCCAGCGCGTCCGGCGTAGCGGGGACGTTCGCCGTTTTCGCTCTGGCTGCTGTCCTTCCAGCGTCCGCCGTACTCCCGGCTCTCTTCGGTCAGGTTGCGGCCCGATTTCTCGATGTATTCCTCCGGAATTTCCTCCAGGAAACGGGAGGGCTTGTTGCTGGTGGTGTGGCCGAAGAGCATCCGCTGGCGGGCGCAGGACAGGCACAGAGTCTCTCTGGCCCGGGTCAGCGCCACGTAGCACAGGCGGCGCTCCTCCTCCATCTCCTCGGTGTCGCCGATGGAGCGCATACCGGGAAACAGCCCGTCCTCCATGCCCACCACGAACACCACCGGGAACTCCAGTCCCTTAGCGGCGTGCATGGTCATGATGACCACGGCGTTTTCCTTTTCGTCCACGCTGTCCAGGTCGGTGTAGAGGGCAACCTCGTCCAAAAAGCCCTCCAGCGTGCCGTCAACGGCGTTTTCCAGATAGCCCTGGATGGAGGATTTCAGCTCGTGGACGTTCTCCACCCGCGTGCGGTTTTCTACGGTCTTTTTGGCCTCCAGCGCGGTCACATAGCCGGTGGCGGCGATGACCTCGTCATAGAAGTCGGTCAGCTCCATGGTCTCCGCCTTTTCCCGCAAGCCCTCCATGATGTTCACAAACGCCTGGAGCTTGGGCAGGCTCTTTTGCAGCATGGGGTAGTCCTCAGCGTGGCTGACCACCTCGTACAGCGGCAGGCCCAGCTGCTGGGCAATGCCTGTGGCGATCTCGATAGTGCGGTTGCCGATGCCCCGGGCGGGGGTGTTGATGATGCGGCGCAGCCGCAGGTCATCCGCCGGATTGTTGATGACGCAGAGATAGGCCAGCATGTCCTTGACCTCCGCCCGGTCAAAGAACTTGGTGCCGCCCACCACCTTGTAGGGGATGGCGTTGCGCTTGAAAGCGTACTCAAGCTGGTTGGACTGAACGTTCATCCGGTAGAGGACGGCGAAGTCCTTCCAGTCCCGGCCTTTGCTGATGCCTGCCAGCACCTGGGCGGCCACGTACTGGGCCTCGTCGTTTTCGTTCATGGCGGTGTAGACCTTGACCTTGTCGCCGCCCTCGTGCTGGGTCCACAGGTTTTTGCCCTTCCGCCCGGTGTTGTTGCGGATGACGGCGTTGGCGGCCTCCAGGATGTTCTGGGTGGAGCGGTAGTTCTGCTCCAGCCGGATGACCCGCGCCCCCTTGTACTGGCTCTCAAAGTCCAGAATGTTCTCGATGGTGGCTCCCCGGAACCGGTAGATGGACTGGTCGTCGTCGCCTACCACGCAGATGTTTTTGCGCTCTCCCGCCAGCAACGCCGCCAGCAGATATTGCAGGTGGTTGGTGTCCTGGTATTCGTCCACCAGCACATAGCGGAACTTCCGCTGCCAGTAGTCTCTGGCCTCCTGGCTGGACTGGAGCAGCCGGACGGTCTGAAGGATCAGGTCGTCGAAGTCCAGCGCGTCGGCCTCCCGGAGGCGCTTTTCGTAGTCCACATAAATCTTGCCGATTTGAATCTGCCGGATGTCACCGGATTTCTGGCTCTCGGCCAGGTAATCCGCCGCCAACTGCATATTGTCTTTCGCTCTGGAGATATTGCTGAGCACCATCCGGGGCGGGAACATCTTGTCGTCCACGTTCTGGGCCTTCAAAATCTCCTTGATAACCCGGAGGGAATCATCGGTGTCGTAAATGGTGAAGGCGGTGCGGTAGCCCAGCTTGTCGATGTCCCGCCGCAGGATGCGGACGCAGGCGGAGTGGAAGGTGAACGCCCAAACGTCCTGACCCTCCGGCCCCAGCATGGCCTCCAGCCGGGATTTCAGCTCCCCCGCCGCCTTGTTGGTGAAGGTGATGGCGATGATGGACCAGGGGGCCGCCGGGTGCAGCTTGCAGAGCATTTCCGCACGGGAGCGGTCCGCCTCGTTGGGGGCTTGCAGATAATCCTCCAGAAAGGCCACATCCTCCTCCGTCACCCAGTCGGGGACTTCGGAGGAGTCGCTGCCCTGGCCGTACTTGATGAGGTTGGCGATGCGGTTGATGAGGACCGTGGTCTTGCCGCTGCCAGCTCCTGCCAGCAGCAGCAGCGGACCCTGGGTGGTCAGAACGCCCTCCCGCTGTTCCGGGTTCAGCTTTTGGTAGTCCAGCGCGATGACGCTTCGCCGCAGGGCGCAGAATCGGTTGGAATTGTGTTCGTTCAACATTTCTCTTCCCTCTTTTTCCGCCTTTTTTATTTGTATTTTATCACTTTTTTTCTTTTCGGTCAATTCACAAAGTCCACAGATAACGCACAAAAAAGGCGGGTTGTTTCTGACGGGAAGGGAACTAGTATGCTCTTAAATTATGGAAATTCTTATATCATACCTCCCTTGTGGAAGCGGTAGCAGCTCTTTTCAGCTCATCAACTGCGTCCTTAAACTGTTTTTTATATAAAGTTAGTTTATCAAGCAAATCTTCATCGCTCGTTATTTTCTTACAATCGATAGTGAAAGCAATGTCTTTTCCATTACCATCAGTTTTTCCTTTTGCGTTTCCTGTATTTCCTGTTATACTATCAAATATCTGTGAAAACTCCGCAGCAATCAGCCGCTTTTCTATCTTTAAAGTTGCAGAAATCAGAGTTGGTTGCTTGCCAGCAGCAGTGTCATACCCCTCGCCGCCATTATACTTTCTGAAGTGGATGAATACCACTTCGTCATCGATGACTACCATTTCAAAACTGTATTCGATTTTGGAAATGTAAATCTTGAAGTCCTTTCCTGCATTACTCACCATCAACTGCATAACTTCTGTCCATTTTTCTATGCTGTTCGCCGCAATGATTCGCTCAAAACTGTCTGGATGCTCAGGATTCGACATCAACTCATTAATAGTGTTAAAAAACGTACTCTGCCTTCCGACAACAGTATACGGGGAAAAACGAGTTGTTTTAACGGACAATCTTGAATTTTTGATTGCAGCAGTCAGTGCATCAAAAGCAGCGTTCTCCCCAGTAATATATTGAGCCAATGTTCTCTGATCTTCACTGGAGGAGCCCAAATCACTAATCAGGTTTTCAAGGTTTAACAACTTTTCATTAATTCCTCTGAGGATACCATTTGTATACTCCTCTGTTGGCTCATAAAATGTTGGTCTGTAAAGATTTGTATCTGCGTCGCCCAAGACCATCTTCCTGACTACTTCTGACACCGCTTTACGTAACTGTGTCTCTTCATTCGCCGATGCCTCTCCGTCGAAAATTTCGACATTATATTGAAAATGATCATCAGCATAAGGCCGAAGATCAGCTGGAATCGCTTCTTCCCCGATTTTATCGGACCTTAGAAAAAAGACCCTCTTTCCCTGAGAGTGTGCCAAGCCGACCTCATACATAACGTTAAGATTAGAAATATCGTACAAATCAACAATACAGCCTTTCGCATTCTTGATATGATTCATTATCTCTTTAATGCGGGATTTATTTCCTTCTGGACCTAAATCCCCTCTAACGCAGCGGCAACGAATCGTCTCCGATTGGAACTCTTTTTCGATTGGCAAAAATACAGAGTTCCACATTTTATCCGCGTGGGCTCGTTTCGTCGTACGTTTGTCTCCTATGGGTGTAATGACAAAAATCGTTTTTTCACTCGGTTGTTGTGCCATGATAAAGTACCTCCTTATTTACGTATACGTTTCGTCCTTCTTTCACAAATTTTACTAAATTAGAAGCAAAAAAGCACAAAGGCGCTGCTGACAGACGGCATATGGAGTTTGATTTATGACTTCCTCCTGGTATGCTTGTTTATCAACAGCGCCTTATTATGCATTACTTTTTACTTGCTCTGAATATACTTATCCATCGCCGCAGCCGCCTTCTTACCCGCGCCCATGGCCAAAATGACCGTGGCCGCGCCAGTGACGGCGTCGCCTCCGGCGAACACGCCGGTGCGGGTGGTGGAGACATCGTCCTCACCCACCACCAGGCAGCCCCGCCGGTTGGCCTCCAGGCCGGGGGTAGTGGAGCGAATGAGGGGGTTAGGAGAAGTGCCCAGCGCCATGATGACGGTGTCCACGTCCAGCACGAACTCGCTGCCGGGGACCTCGATGGGGCGGCGGCGGCCGGAGGCGTCCGGCTCGCCCAGCTCCATGCGGATGCACTTGCAGCCCGCCACGCGGCCGGAGGGCTTGCCGTCCTCCCGCACACCGCCGATGATCTCCACCGGGTTGCACAGGGTCAGGAACTCGATGCCCTCTTCCTTGGCGTGTTCGATCTCCTCGTTTCGGGCGGGCATTTCCACCTCGCTGCGGCGGTAGACGATGTAGACGTGTTCCGCGCCCATGCGCTTGGCGCAGCGGCAGGCGTCCATCGCTACGTTACCGCCACCCACCACGGCCACCGCCTTGGATTGAATGACCGGGGTATCGTATTCGGGCAGGTAGCCCTTCATCAGGTTGATGCGGGTCAGGTACTCGTTGGCGGAACAAACGCCAGCCAGCCCCTCGCCGGGGATGTTCATAAACCGGGGCAGGCCCGCGCCGGTGCCGATGAACACGGCCTCGTAGCCCATGTCGTCCATCAGCTCGTCGATGGAGAGGACCTTTCCCATGACCATGTCGGTCATAATTTCCACGCCCAGCGCCTTGAGCTTGTCCACCTCACCGGCGACGATGGCCTTGGGCAGACGGAACTCCGGGATGCCGTAGACCAGCACACCGCCTGCGGTGTGGAACGCCTCAAACACCGTCACCTGATAGCCCTGCTTGGCCAGGTCCGCCGCACAGGTCAGACCGGAGGGGCCGGAACCCACCACAGCCACCTTGTGGCCGTTGGAGGCGGGTTTTTCCACGTGTTCTTCCACGTTCTCCCGGTGCCAGTCGGCCACGAACCGCTCCAGGCGGCCAATACCCACCGGCTCGGTCTTGATGCCCCGGACGCACTTGCTCTCGCACTGGCTCTCCTGGGGGCAGACACGCCCGGAAATGGCGGGCAGGGCGTTGGTGGAGGAAATGACCTGATAGGCCCCCTCCAGGTCGCCGTCTACGATTTTCTTGATAAAGTCGGGAATCTGCACGTTCACCGGGCAGCCGGAGACGCAGGGCATATTTTTGCAGTGCAGGCAGCGCTCGGCCTCGCCCTGAGCCATCTCCAGCGTGTAGCCGGTGGCTACCTCTTCAAAATTCTTATTGCGGACATCAGGCTCCTGGGTGGGCATGGGAGTCTTGTTGGGACACATATTAGCCATTGTTATGACCATTCCTTTCC
>MSHH01000063.1 GCA_001941075.1 Oscillospiraceae bacterium Zagget6
ACCCCAACTCTTGACATAGAACCAATTAAAAAACTGTACATTGCGCTGTCTTTTGTCACGAATTTAAAAACTAAGTCACTAGCAGAGTTGAATCAGCCACATAACACAGTAAAATATAAATAGTAAGTTAGTGAAGCTGTAGCCTTGACACATATAACCAATTTCGCCAAATTGAGAGGTATGCATTTCCAAATACAACTGCCGATTTTCTCTGGGATAATACTCAATCCAGCGAAAATGTAACTGTCAAATCACCACTTCCCAGCGCTTCCTCCCAGCCGATCAGATCGTTGATATGGCCCAGCCGGGTGTAACTCCAGGAGTTGGAGCCGTAAAAAATCACGATTTGATTGCCGTTGTAGAGAACAATGTCCCCCGCCTGAGTTGTCGTCTGGCTGTTGCTGGTGGGCAGGCTGGTTCCAAGCGGGCCGACCTTCTCAGAGCCGGAATAGTCGCTCATCTCAATCACAACAGGGGCTTCTTCCATCATTTCAATAAGCGCATTGACCGCTTCATTTTCTTCCAGCGTGGCAGTAAACACACTGTTCCCGATTTGGACCTTCATGTTCCAGGTTTCCTCCTCTGCTTCTGAATCTCCATCCTGAACTGTATTCGTAAAAGACGTTTCTTGCTCACCAGAATTTGACGCAGTGGCTTCGCTTTCTACCTCATTGGTTGATTCCACAACCTCAGAAACAGAGGTATCCGCATTGCTTTCCTGTGTATTGGAACATCCGCTCATAAAAAGCACCATACAAAACAATAGTGCTATCGAAACCAGCTTTCTCATTTCCCAAACGCCTCGCAGATCATCTTCATCCGTTCACTCTGGCGGACACGGAACGGGCAGCGGCTGTCGCAGTGGCCACAGCCGATACAGTCCCCGGCGGTTTTCTCCAGCGTCAGGTAGTGTTCCCGTGCCAGATTGTCGCCCAGCATCGCCAGGTCATAATACTTATTGATGAGCGCAATATCAAGCCCTGCGGGACAGGGGTGACAGTGCTTGCAATAGACGCAAGCGCCCTCGGATTCTTTTGGTGTATACCCGGCAATCACAGAGTAGTCCTTCTGTTCGTCCGGGGCATTGAAATAGTCCAGCACCTCCATCAGTTCCGTCTCGCTGCCATATCCAGGAACGACGGTCAGCACACCCGGCTTATCCAGGGCATACTGGATACACTGATGTTTTCCAAGCGCCACGCCGAAGGGGGACTGCTCCGCATCCAGAAGCTGGCCGCCGCAGAAGGGCTTCATGACGACAATGCCGACGCCCTCCTTTTCACAGCGGCGGTACAGCGCATAGCGTTCGCCGCTGCTGCCGATGGCGTAATCTCCTTGCCCGTAGTCGTACAGGGGATTGATGCTGAACATCAGTACATCCAGAATCCCCATATCCAGGACCTGGTGCGCCACTGCCGGGGTATGGGAGGACATTCCGATGTGACGGACGATGCCCCGTTTTTTCAAATCCAGGATATAATCCAGCACACCGTTTTTGAGATAGGTGTCTAAATCACCGTCCTCATCCATGCAGTGGATAAAGCCAAAGTCGATATAGTCCGTCCGCAGCTTCTCCATCTGCCACTGAACGGATTTTTTGATTTTCTTCGGGCTGGTCGTCCAGCCGTATTCCCCGGACGTGTAATCCGCGCCAAAGTGAACCTGCAAATAGACCTGCTCCCGTTTCCCCTTCAGGGCTTTTCCGTAGGCGTCAAAAATCGTCGCATGGCCGCCCGCCATGTCGAAATAGTTGATGCCGTGGTCCATCGCGGAATGGACAGTCGCAATAATCTCCTGCTCCGGGCGCTCCCCGATCACGGAAGCCCCCATTCCAATGACGCTGATTTTTTCGCCCCCGTGAGGCAAAATACGATATTCCATAAGTTCCTCCTGCTCGATTGCGATGTCAATGAGCGTTTCGTAAAAACACAGCGTTTCGCTGTTGACTTCCGGCGTTGCCGACTGGTTTTACCTCTCTTTATTTTAGATAGCGACAGGAGAAAATGCAAATATTTTGTTTCTATTTCTGGTTATTCATCAAAAGAATTTCTAAGCAGAGCAGCTTTCTCAATGCGTCCTCAAACAAGAAACGGCCTTGAAACCATCCGGTTCCAGGGCCATTTCGCATTTTTAGAGCAATCACTGACGCAAATAGAGGTGGTTCAGATGGGACAAGGAAAAAGCCGCCGTCACGTCCCGTCCGCCTGCTCCGCCGCCCACTGGTCCAACTGCCGCTGCTTCTCCGCGATAATTGTGTCGATGCCCGCCTCTTTTAGTTCCTCCACAAACTTTGGAATTCCCTCGTCCGGGTCCACACAGCCGCAGTCCAGCACCGGGAAGTAGTATTCCACCACCGCCTGACATAGCGCCACCTCTTTGGATACGGGCGAGGAATCAAAGACAAAGCCGCAAGCCGGGGAAACCACGTCGTTTTCCGCGAAGGTCAGACATTTTTCCTCGTAATTCTCCCCGTAGTCCGCCGAGGGATACCGCAGCGTCTGGTTCAGGGGCTGACCATAGAGCAGGAAATAGCCGCCGCTGTGGTCTGCGGCCCCGTCCTCCGTCAGGGTGTAGTTGACGTCCTCGATGCCATGCTCCAGCAGATTGACCACATATTTGTCGGTATAGAGCAGGTTCAAAAGCTGCATGGCCTTTTCCGGCGCGGCGCAGGAGGCGGAGATACAAATGCCCTCCAGCCCCATCTGATAGCTGGTGAGCAGCTGAGGCTGGTCACTCAGCTGCACCTCCACCACCACGCTGGATTCCGACACCTCGCTGCCGTAATCCCCGGTGGGCATAATGGTGCTCAGGGTGCAAAACGCCGTTCCTTCCTCCACCATGGACGCGCCGCTCTGCTGGGAGACCACCGCATCCTGGGACAGATAGCCCTTTTGGTTCCACTGGTAGAGGAACCGGGTCAGTTCCCAAAATTCCTCCGTTTCGTACCAGTCCACCACCGTCAGAGAGTCATCGGCCCGGAGGTTCAGCACCCCCAGCGTGTCGCCCAGGCAGTCGTAGCCGCCCAGGAGCTGGGTCAGGCTGGCGGAACCGGAGGAGGTAAAGGGGACTACATCAGGCTCGTTTTCCAGAATGACCTCCAGCATGGGTTCCACGTCCGCCAGCGTCTCGATTGAATTGATGTCAAACCCGTACTTCCGCACCAGCGCGGCGTTGAACTCCAGGCTGGTCCCCATGGTGTAGTTGTCCCGCACAGCCGGGACCATATACTGCACGCCGTTCAACTGCCCCGTGGAAAGAACTTCGTCAGCGCTGTCCAGCACCCCCTGCCCGCAGCCCGCCAGCAGGCCATCCAGTGGCAGGATCAGCCCCGCGTCCACCATAGTAGAGAGCAGTTCCTCTCCCGGCAGCAGCGAGAAAAAATCCAGTTTTTCCGTGCTGGAGGACTGGAGCAGATAATAGTCCTCCAGCGAGCTGATGGACACCGCCACAAAGGAGACCCGCACGCCGATTTGTTCGTTGAGGTAGTCGTTCAGCGTAGCTTCCACCTGGTCGATGTTCTCCGGCAGAGCGTCGTCCACGATTAAGGGAAAACGCAGGGTCACTACCTCCTCGCCCTCCGGGGCTGAGGACGAACCGGCTGCCTCCTTCGTCTCCCCGCCGCAGGAGCAGCAAACCAGCAGCAGCACCGCCAGGAGCAGGCAAATCAAATTTTTCTTTTTCATTCCCTCATGCTCCTTCGCCGTCAAGCGGCACTTCTACCGTCAAGCGGTACTTCCAAAGCTGCGCTTCTCCCTGCGGGGCTTTGCCCCTCCTTGCCAAAGGTCGCTTTATGTAAGAAATCCTTGCAAATTCCGACCACTTTGCCCGAATTGGTTGCAATATTGGCCTGTGTCTGGTATGCTTAAATTGAGCTGTTAGCTATTAGCTGTTAGCCGTTAGTCAAGTGCCGCCAGTCTAAAGCGAACAGCGCGAAACATCGGTTGGTTGTTAGCGGTTTGTTTTGTGTGACGAAACCAAAGCGCAGAACAAATCGTGAAGTATCACAAAGCTAATAGCTAAAAGCCAGGAGCTAACAGCTCGGCGAAGCCGCTCCCCGCCGGCAGCTCTGGGGCGAAACACCGTAGGTCTTTTTGAAAATGCGGTTGAAGCTGGTGTAATTGTAATACCCCACCCGATAGGCCACGTCCGCGATGGGCAGGTGGCTGGTCTCCAGCAACAGCTTGGCCTGCTCCATGCGGCGGTTCACGATGTAGCCCTTGATGGAGGTCCCGGTGGCCCGCTTAAAGATGCGGGTGAGGTAATCCTGATTCAGGTGGACGTTTTCCGCGATTTGCGCCATGTCCAGCTTTTCTGACAGGTGTTCCTCGATGAACCGCTGGGTAGCCTGCACCGGGTCGTCGCTGGCAGCGGCCTGTTGCTCCAAGAGGCTGAGGGAGCGCTCCACCCACGCCGCCATGTTGTCCAGCCCCCGGTCTGACATCTCGAAGCAGTGGGCGTTTTGCGGGTCGGCGGTCAGTTGGTTCAGGGGAAAGTGGTGCTTTTCGGCGTAGGCGGTCAACAGGCCGGAGTAACGGCTGTTAAACTGCCGGAATCGCTTTTTGTTGAACCAGACGTTGTCCTCCTGGCTGGAGAGGTACGCAACGATCTCCGTCCGGGTCTTTTCCAGTTGCCCGTCCTCCAGCAGCCCGCTCCAACGCTGAAACCGTTCCTCCAGGTCGCTCTCCACCGGCAGGGCCGGTTCCGCCTTCACGTGGACGGAGATGCCGTTGTTTTTCAGGTGGCTGTTGTCCATCCGCATGAGACATTCCATTTCCTCTGCGGCGTCCTCGATGTGGGTGGGCTGCCCCAGGTAGCAGACGGAGCGCACCTCCAGATATTTTCGCTCGGAGGACAGATACTGTTCCGCGAAGCTGCGGCAGCACCGGAACAGAGCGGCCCCGTCCTCTCCGCCGCAGATGCACATCTGCCCGTGCTGCCCAAAGGGAAAGACGGTGAAAAAGGAACTGGCCGGTCCCGCCGCCCCCTCGAACAGCTCTGTCACCACGTTGTGAACGGCGTACCGGTTCAGCCGGTGGGTGGTCTCCATGTCCTTGCCCCAGTTCCGCACCACCACCAGACAGGTGCAATAATACCAGGCGGGATCCAGCGGCAGCCCAAGCTGCCCGATGCGGGCGGCGATGGCCGGACGGTTGGAGGGAATCTCCTCGTAGAACAGCTCCTGCCAGAACTGGTGAAACAGGTTGTCCTGATCCTCCGCCAGCAGGCGGCTGGCGGACTGGGCCGCTTGCAGGGCCTGCCGCTTCTGAATGGCGGCGGTCAGGACTGATTTCAATTCTTCTGGGTCGATGGGCTTGAGCAAATAAGCCTCGCTGCCCAACTGAATGGCTTTCTGGGCGTAGGAAAATTCCGCGTAGCAGGTCATATAGATGCAGGAGATTTGGAGCTGCTGCCGGTTGACCCATTCCAGCAGCTCCAGCCCGGACTGCTGGGGCATTTCGATGTCGCAGAGCAGCAGGTCGATTTGGTTTTCCTCCATGCACTGTCTGGCTTCAGCCGCGCTCAGGGCGGTAAAACAGTGGTCAATGCCAATCGTTTCCTGATCCAACATATGCGAGACAGCCCGGATGGAGCTGATCTCATCGTCAACAATGAGCAGGTTCATGTTTCTCCTTTCCCTTTGCGATGTCCCGACGGAGGCACTTCCATGAAACAGAAAATTTTTAATATAGTCCATTCTATCACAATGCCGGTATTCCTGACCATCCTTTTTTTGATGCTGCCGGTGGTTTTTCTCTCCTGCTACATCAACTGGAGCTATATGCGCAGCGGCATGGAGCAGGTGGAGGAATCTCATGTCCAGCTGCTGGAAAGCTATATGTCCCAAATCGACCGGGAGCTGGACCTGGCGGAGAACTACGTCAACTCCATGACCTTTTACAGCAGCAGCACCGTCTATCTGCTGGACCGCAGCTCCTCCCATTTTTACTACTCAGCCAACGCCCTCAACACGGAAATCGCCAAGACAGCCCTCTATTACCAGTATATCACCGGCTTTTACTTCTACATCCCGGAGAGTGACTTTCAGTACATTTATCTGCGGGATACCTCCCAGCCGGAGAGCCAGCAGGAGATGACTGAGTACATCACGGAGACTTTCACGGCCCTCTCTCAGGAAAGTTCTGAATGGCAGTATGTAGAAATCGGCGGTTCACCCTATCTCATGCAGGGGTATTGCTCCAACGGCATTTACGGCGGCTCCTTTGTGGCGCTGAACGCCCTGCCGGAGATACAGGACGCAGATGTATTCTTTATTGACGCGGAGCAGGTGGACGCACTGGAAACGGACAAAGGAGAGCAACTGCTCATTGTTCAATCGGACAAGTGTACCCTCACCGTCTGCGAGCGGCTGAACCAGCAGGAGACCCTGTCCTCTCTGCCCTTCTTCCAGCGGTACTTTCGCTTCGTTACCCTGTTTATGGTGCTGATGCTGCCTCTGGTGTATCTTGTGCTGCGGCGGCTCATCATCCTGCCCCTGCGCCGCCTGACGGCGGCTATGGAGCGGCTGGAGCAGAGCGACTTCGACGCGCTTATCACCCACGGCTCCCGCACCACGGAGTTCGCCCAAATCGAACACACCTTCAACCATATGGCGGGCAAGATACAGGGACTGAAAATTGAGGTCTACGAGAAACAACTGGAAAACCAGCAAACCCGGCTGAAAAACCTGTCCT
>MSHH01000064.1 GCA_001941075.1 Oscillospiraceae bacterium Zagget6
GCTCAAAAAACGCCGTGGACACAAGAAAGCAATTATCGCCATTGCCAGAATGTTGCTTACGGCAATCTACAATATGCTCAAGAAAAATGAGCCGTACAATCCTGAACTTTACCGTAAGGCTGACCGGCCTCCCGTGCATCGTGAGGTTTCTGTCGAGGAAGCGGTTTTTATGCTGCAACGGCAGGGGTATCTTGTGACCGCTCCCACTTCTGGATAACTCTACGGTAATTGAAGTTCGCTTTTTCGCTCCCTTTTAGGGGGCTTAGCTTGGTGCGCCCTTTTTGAGTATCGTGCTTGCATTACAATGTTTCAACCTTTTGCCTCCTTTTTCAATCGCTCGATAATATCAAATATTTTTTCTTTTTCCGCCTCGGTCAGCTCCTTTCGCAGTTTCCGGGAAAAATTGCTGTCGCTGGTTCCCAACTGCTCCGCGACCTCCCACAGGCGGACACCGGCCTTAGCAGCCGCTCGCCGCACGTCAACGTTTTTCTGCTCCATTTTCAACCTCCAATCAAATCCGCATATTGTTGTTGACAGTTCACATTTTTTGCTGTACACTGTCTAATGTCCACAACAATGATAACAGACATTCAGCAGAAAAGCAAGACACAGAATAAATTTTTTATTGACAGTCTACATTCTGCATTTTGGGATTTACGAAGTGTCTACATTCAGCATTAGGAGGAACATCATGGACATCCCTGCGAACCTGGTTCTTTTGGAGGAACCTCCAGACGATTTTACACCGTACAGCAACGACGATTCCCTTGACGGCGTTCCAACTTTAACGGAACTATTGCTCTATTTTGCAAATCTACGAAGGGGAACAGATGAAAGGCTGGACATTGAAGCGGCTGCAATAGGGATTGTAATGGGAGGGGATTACGATAGTCTAGAAGATGAATTACTTGCTTTTTCCCACAAAGTGACAGATGTTATGCCCGCTCGGTTTGTCCCTTTCTTCGTTTCTGGTATTGCTTTTCAGTACGTGAAACAATTTGGTGAATGTTCTGGCAATGTCGAAGCATGGCTTAGCATCATCGGCGATCTTTATTTTGGTGCCGTACTTTCCACAGAAAATGCTATGTCAAACATTAGCAACGTTGATATAGAGCTTAGTCAAGAGCAAAGGCTTCATCTGGAATATAAACCGCTTTTCGGTTATTCTCTCGGAAAACTGTACGTTGTGAACTCTGCTACTGTCTGCGACTTGCAAAGTGTTTTTTTGCTTGCAAGCGCGTTCATCTCAAAGGATAAAAAGAAGATTTCAGTATGCAAGAATTGCGGCGATTATTTTCTCCCCGCCTCACGGTCAGATGAAATATACTGCGACAAGTGCAGAAAAATCAGTTACGACAGGAAGGTGAAAAACGAACCAGCGCAAAGGGAATACAGGAAAATCTACAAAACACAGAACGCACGAAAGCAACGAGGCCAGCACAATATTTCTGGAATAGAAGAGCGGTTTTCAGCATGGCACACATTCGCAAAAGGGAAGTTGCAAGACTGTCAAAACGGCACAATCAGCCTTGACGAAATGGTTTCCGCCATCTCAGGGACTGAATGGATGAAAGGGGGCTAACCAATGGCATACAGCAGACCAAAGGAAACGAAGGACGGGCGGCGGTATTATGAGATCATCGTCTCACCTGGACGTGGTAAACAGCAGTACACCCATAACTGGTATATCCCGGAGGGGGTGACCTCTTCAAAGGTCATCAAGCGCCAACTGGCCAAAGAAGAAGTTGAGTTTGAGGCAAAGGTCAAGGCCGGGGAAGTTCTCACCCGCAAAGAGAAAACCGCGATGGAGGCACAGAGGGCCGCTGAGGAAGCCAAACTTCTGACCGTGAAGCAATACGGCCAAAGGGTATTCATCCCCTCAAAGCGAATCACGGCCAGCGAAAAGACGGTTTACTCCTACCGCTGGACGTTTGAGAAGTACGTCAACCCTGCCCTTGGAGATATGCGCCTGACTGACATCTCCAGCGCTCAGATCAGCGCCTTTCTTTTGGACTACCAGGCAACCGGGGCCGCCCATTCCTCCGTTGTCCGCCTCTATGCTATCCTCAACAGCTTTTTCAAAATGGCGTTCATGGACAGCAGCATAGACAGGAACCCCATGGAGCGGGTGCAGCGGCCCACGGCCAGAAAGGACGAATTGCAGCGACAGGGGCCGGAGGCGTTCACAGAGGAACAGCTTGCCTATATCCTGGACTGTTTGAAGGGGGAGCCGCTGAAATGGCGGGTCTATATCTCCCTTCTGTGTGAGACCGGCTTGCGCCGTGGTGAGGCGCTGGCCCTCCAGTGGAACAACATCGACTTTCAGGCCCTGGAGGTCACAGTGGCCGCCACCCTGGGCTATACCCCGGAGCGGGGGATTTACCGGGACACCCCAAAGAGCGGGAAAAGCCGCACCGTGGACATCACCCCCGGAACCGCCGTCCTACTCCGACAGCTTAGAGCGGAACAGGCGGCCTCTTGTGTCTCCCCCTACCTGTTCACGCAGGACAGCAGCCCGGAACCCATGCACCCCGACAGCCCTACCCGCTATATGCGCTCGTTTGGCAAGCGGTACGGGGTGGAGCATTTTCACCCCCACAAGCTCCGTCACACTTTCGCCTCCATCTCCATCACCAACGGGGCCGACATCGTCTCTATTTCCGAAATTCTCGGTCATGCAGATACGTCCATCACCTTGCGCACCTACTCCCACGCCAACGCCGAAAGCCGGAAACGGGCCGCCGGTGTATTCCAGCAGGCATTGAAAGCAGCAGAAAAATAGAGCCGGACGGGTTAAACACCCGCCCGGTTTTTTATGCCCGTCTTGGTTTCTGTCTTGGTTTTGCCCTTTTCTTGTCCTTTCGTCAAAATGGCAAATTGGGTCAACCATGCTCTAAAAATTCATAAATCAAAAAGAAAAGCACCTGAAACCATTGTTTCAAGTGCTTTTTGTTTGGAGCTTCTGGTCAGAATCGAACTGACAACCTTCTCATTACGAGTGAGATGCTCTGCCATTGAGCCACAGAAGCGTTCCGCGAACGATAGTGTACCACAGAAATTTGCATTCGTCAACATTTTTCTGCCGCAGAAACGCAAATCTCTTCCGAGGCGGGATGGGGAACCGTCCCGTTCGCCGCAAGTGAGCAGGAACGCAAGTTAAGGGAGGATGGGCAGCACCGTTTGCAGCTTTTGCAGCAGAAAGCTGGCGGAGAGCAGCTGAGTGGACAAAATCCCCAGCCGGGAGAGGATGTACAGCGCCGTCGCCTCCAGCACAGCCCCCTTGACCAGGCCGAACACCGCCCCGCCCAGCTGACCGAACTTGGTCACGGCGGGAAAATGGCTGTCCAGCTGGAAGTAGCAGCAGGCGTAGAGCCACACCACCAGGATAAGCAGGAACGCCAGCGTGAACAGCAGGGGCCGCACCACCGTGTTCTGGAGCGCGCCCAGCACCGTGACCGTCAGCGCGTCTGCCGTGGCGCTGTCCAGGCTCAGGGAGGATGTGAGCTGCGCCGCCAGCGACTCCGCCGCCGCGTTTTGCAGACACGCCGTCAGCCAGGGGGTCAGCGTCCCGGCGCAGAGAATGGCGCCGATCACCGCCGCCAGCACCGCCACCGTGCCCGCCGCCGTCCGGGAGAAACCCCGCACGGCCCCCAAAATTGCCTCCGCCAGCAGGCCCAGCAGCAGGACGTAGTCCACCAGCACAAAGTTGTTCGTCACTGACATGGTAAACCCTCTTTTCTCTTCTGTACCGTCGTATGTGTAGGTGTGTAGTAACACTTTTATCTGATTTGTTGAGGCCAAGCCTCAAACGCGCCTCCGCTGAAACCCGGTCATTGCACATTGCTAATTGCACATTGCAAATTGTTCCCGTCAGGGAACGAACAGCCACGCCTCATCGGTGCCGATCATCATCGCGGAGCCGTCGCTGCGCATAATGACCCGGCGGGCGGTGGTGTTGACGGTAGAGGCGTACTCCTCCAGGTCGCTGTTGTACACCACCAGAGAGCTGGTGGTCAGCACGGCGATATACCGCCCTGCCGCAGAGACAGACAGCACTTCCTCGCTGACGCTGCGGGACACCCTCTGCTGGCCGCTGCTGTCGATGACCCACAGCTCGCCCATGCTGCCCGATTTGTACTTGCTCATCAGCTCCACGGCGTAGCCGTCCCCGTCCAGGGAATAGCGCTCCAGATACTTGCTGGTGTCTCCCCAGGTGTCCAGAATACTGCCGCTGCCGGTTGCCACGGTGACGCCGTACTCCTGCTCCAGCCAGATGCGCCCGTCCTGCCAGCGCAGGTCCAGGACCAGCTGCTCTCCCAGCTGGGTGGTGGAGGTGACGCTGGCGTCGCTGACCTGATAGATGACCAAATCGCTGCTCAGGACGGATTCGTCCTGGTAAATCTCAATGACCGCCACCGAGCGGCTGTCTGGCGACAGCACCGCATCAGTGATGAAGTTGGTGGATTCGTTGATGGCGATGCGGGGCTGATAGTCGCTACCATAGACGGTGACGGTGGCCTTGTAGCCGGAGGTCTGCTCCACCACCACCAGCGCGCCGTTTTCGTTGACCCGGGCGGAGAGCAGAGCGTAGTCCCCGCCGGTGCTGTAGGAAAAGACCTGCTCCGCGCTGTGGAACACATACAGGTCGCTGCCCCCCACGTCGTAGACCACGGCGTAGTCCCCGGCGGTGGAAATCACCGGCTCCTTCATGCTGACCTCCATGCTCAGCGCCTGTTCCCCGCTGCGGGAGAGCAGTTGGAGCGTGTTGCTGGAGCAAACCAGCAGTCCCCCGTCCAGGGAGGCGAAGGCGCTGTCACTGCCGCCGCTGAACGAGAACCGCTCCGCCTGTCCGTCCTCGTCGGTGGAGAGGGACCCGTAGGCCACCCACCGTTTCAGCGCGTCCAGGTTCAGCCGGTCCCGGTAGACGATGGCCAGCACCGCGCAGATCAGCATCACAGCGGTCACCACGTAGATGACCAGCTGTTTGGTCACTCCGGCAGCAATTTGCACGCCGTTTTTCTTCTGTTTTCGCTTTTTTTCGTTCTGTGCGGCCATGGTCAGTCCTCCCCGTCTGTGTCCAGGCCCACCGGCTCCCGGTACCACAGTCTGGTCATATACAGCCCGCCGGGAGGCACCGTCGGCCCCGCCTCAGTGCGGTTGCCCCGCTCCAGGATGCCGTCGATGTCCTCCGGGGCGAATTTCCCCTCCGCCGCGTAGAGGACGGTCCCGGCCATCACCCGCACCTGGTTGTAAAGGAATCCGTCGGCGCAGACCTTCAGCTCGATGAGGTCGCCGCTGCGCTGCACCGTGAAGTAGTGGCAGGTGCGCACGGTGGACCGGGTGGGGGTGCCCACGTCCCGGACGGCCCGGAAGTCGTGGGTGCCCACAAACCGCTCCGCCGCCCGGCGCATGACGTTCTCGTCCAGGTGCTTGGGGTAAAAATAGGCCCGGTCCACATAAAAAGCGTTGCGGATGCGGGAGTTGTACACCCGGTAGGTGTACTCCTTCTTCCGGCAGGAGCCGATGGCGTTGAAGTCGGGAGAGACCTCCCGCGCCGACTCCACCACGATGTCCGCAGGCAGGCGGGCGTTCACCGCCAGGGGCAGCCGGTCCAGTGGGATGTTACAGTCCGCTTTGAAATTGGCGACGTACACCTGGGCGTGGACCCCCGCGTCGGTGCGCCCGGCCCCCACGCAGCGGACCGGGTGTTTCAGCACCTTTGCAAGGGCGTTTTCCAGCGTCTCCTGCACCGTCACGGCGTTCTTCTGGATTTGCCAGCCGTGGTAGGCGGTGCCAACGTACATCAGTTTTAAGGCAATGTTTTTCATCATCGTTCTTTCGTCAATTAGCAATTAGCAATGTGCAATGTGCAATTATCGTTATCTGTTGGGTATTCCTTTTGAATCAGCGTAGTGGAGGGGTTTCCCACGGCTGGGCAAAAACGCACAGCAACCGACAAGCACGACCCAAGCTAACAGCTAACGGCTAAAAGCTAAAAGCTGGAAAACCGCCGCAGCACGAACATCGCTGCCACCAGTACCCCGAACAGCCCCATGACGAGCCAGTCGTTCCGGGTATAGTGGAGCTGGTGGAGCCGGGTGCGGCCCTCGCCGCCGTGGTAACAGCGGCACTCCATGGCTGTCGCCAGCTCGTCCGCCCGGCGGAAGGCCGAGACGAACAGCGGCACCATCAGCGGCACCATGGCCTTGGCCTTGTCGATGACCGAGCCGCTCTCGAAGTCCGCGCCCCGGGCTTTCTGGGCGGACATGATCTTGTCCGTCTCCTCGATGAGGGTGGGGATGAACCGCAGAGCAATGCTCATCATCATGGCCAGGTCGTGGACGGGCACCTTGAGCTTTTTCAGCGGGTTTAGCAGCATCTCCAGCCCGTCGGTCAGGGAGATGGGGGAGGTGGTGTAGGTCATCAGGAAGGTGCCGGAAATCAGCATCATAATGCGCACCACCATAAAGAAGGCGTTGGCGAGGCCCCCGGTGGTGATCTGCAAAAAGCCCACCTTCACCAGAACCGTGCCGGTAGTGGTGTAAAACAGGTTCAAAATGCCGGTGAAAATCAGGATGAACAGCACCGGCCTCATGCCCCGGAGGAGGGCTTTGGCCCCCACGCCGGAGACCTTCACCGCCGTCGCCAGCAGCAGGAACACCAGACCGTAGGCGAGAAAGCCTTTTGCGGTGAACAGGGCCACGATATACAGCACCACGCAGATGAGCTTGGTCCGGGGGTCCAGCCGATGGACCAGGGAATCGCCGGGGAAGTACTGCCCCAGGGTGATGTCTTTCAGCATACCTGTCCCCCCTTCCGGTACAGCGCGAGAAGGGCGGCTTTGGCCTCCTCCATGGTGTAAACGGAATCGTCCACCGGCAGGCCCATCTCCCGCAGGCGGTGGAACACCTGGGTCAGCTGGGGGGTGTTCAGCCCCATGTCCCGGAGCTGGTCCCCCTGGGCGAACACCTGCCGAGGAGTTCCCTCCAGGGGAATTTTTCCGTCGTTGATGACCACGATGCGGTCCGCCAGCCGCGCCATGTCCTCCATGGAGTGGGAGACGACGATGATGGTGGCGTTTCTCGCGTCGTGGAACGCCTGAATGTTGCCCAAAATGGCCTCCCGGCCCTGGGGGTCCAGCCCCGCCGTAGGCTCGTCCAGAATCAGCACCTCCGGCTCCATGGCGATGACCCCGGCGATGGCTACCCGGCGCTTCTGTCCGCCGGACAGCTCGAAGGGGGACTTGTCCAGCATGTCGTCGGTCAGGCCCACGAAGTAGGCGGCCTGATGCACCCGGCGGTCAATTTCGTCCTGGTCCAGCTTCATGTTTTTGGGGCCGAAGGCGATGTCCTTGTACACCGTCTCCTCAAAGAGCTGGTACTCCGGGTACTGGAACACCAGCCCCACCTTAAACCGGGTCTGGCGGGTGGTTTTGGAATCCGCCCAGATGTCCTTGCCGTGGAGCAGCACCTGCCCCCCGGTGGGTTTCAGCAGCCCGTTCAGGTGCTGGATGAGGGTGGACTTGCCGGAACCGGTGTGGCCGATGATGCCCAGGTACTCTCCCGGATAGGCTTGGAAGTTGACGTGGTCCAGCGCCACGTGTTCAAAGGGGGTGCCGATGCTGTAGGTGCAGCACAGGTCTTTGGTTTCTAAAATCGGGTCCAATCGTTACTCCTTGTCCCTTTCGTTCAGCAGACGGTAGATTTCTTCGGCGCACTCCTCCACAGAGAGGGCGTCCACCGGCACATCCAGCCCCGCCTGGTTCAATTCATATAATAACCCCACCGTGTCCGGCACGGTCAGGCCGATGGCTTTCAGCTTGTCCACATGGCGGAACACCTGCCGGGGGGTGCCGTCGGCCACGATTTTGCCGTGGTCCATGACCACCAGCCGCTGGGCCTGAGACGCCTCGTCCATGTGGTGGGTAATGAGCACCACCGTGGTGTGCTGCTCCCGGTTCAGGCGGAGAATGGTCTCCATGACCTCCTCCCGGCCAATGGGGTCTAACATTGCCGTGGGTTCGTCCAGCACGATGCACTCCGGCTGCATGGCGATGACTCCGGCGATGGCCACCCGCTGCTTCTGCCCGCCGGAGAGCAGATGAGGGGCGTGGCGGGCGTAGTCGCTCATGCCCACGATGGCAAGGGCGTCGTCCACCCGTCGGCGAATTTCCTCCGGGGGGATCCCAAGATTCTCCGGGGCGAAGGCGATGTCCTCCTCCACCACGTTAGCGACGATTTGGTTGTCCGGGTTCTGGAACACCATGCCCACCATGCGGTGGATGTCCATCCAGCGCTCCTCGTCGGCGGTGTCCACGCCGGAGACGTAGACCTTGCCCCCGGCGGGCAGCAAAATGGCGTTCATGTGCTTGGCGAGGGTGCTTTTGCCGCTGCCGTTGTGTCCCAGCACCGCCACGAAGCTGCCCTTTTCGATGTCCAGACTCACGTCGTCCAGCACCACCGGGGCCACCCCCTCCTCCGTGGTGTAGGAGAAGGTAATATGTTCCATTTGGATGATTGGCTCTGCCATAGTTTGTTCCCTTCTGCTTTTTCAGCTCTTAGCTTTTAGCTTTTAGCCATTAGCTCAGCAGTCGCTAACTTTTTGCTGACATCGCCGTACAAACGGCTTGTTTTTGTGCCTTGCTTTCTTTTCAGCTGTCTGTTTTAGGTTTGCAGCACCTGACTAACAGCTAATAGCTAACAACTAACAGCTCACTTGGCGGACCAGCGGCCCGTGGCCCCGCAGGGCAGCGCCAGACCGGAGGCCGTCACCGGCAGCCCCAGCTCCTGAGACTCCGTGTGGCCGCCGTAGCGCTTGCCCACCAGCGTCTCCAGCAGATAGGTCAGCACCGAGGGAGCAAGGCCCGTGGTGTAGGAGTTGAGGATGATAAATTGGGGCCTGTCGCTGAGCACCTGCACCGCCAGCTCCAGGAAGGGATAGAGGTCGTCTTCCAGCTTCCACACCTCGCCGGATGGCCCCCGGCCATAGGAGGGCGGGTCCATGATGAGTGCGTCGTATTTTCTGCCCCGGCGAATCTCCCGCTCCAGGAACTTGGCGCAGTCGTCCACGATCCAGCGGACGGGGGCCTTCTCCAGCCCGGAGAGGCGGGCGTTGTCCCTGGCCCAGGACACCATGCCCTTGGCCGCGTCCACGTGGCAGACGCTGGCTCCCGCCGCAGCGCAGGCCACGGTCGCCCCGCCGGTGTAGGCGAAGAGGTTCAGCACGTTGACGGGCCTTCCGGCGGCGCGGATCTGCTGCTGGGCGAAGTCCCAGTTGGCGGCCTGCTCCGGGAAGAGGCCGGTGTGCTTGAAGTTCATGGGTCCCACCTGGAAGGTCAGGTCGCCATAGGTCACGGTCCAGCGCTGGGGCAGCTTCTCCCGCTCCCAGTGTCCGCCGCCGCTCTTGCTGCGCTGATAGCGACCGTCTGGGCGCTTCCAGCCCCGGTGCGTCCGGGGGGTGTCCCAGATGGCCTGGGGGTCGGGCCGCACCAGCAGCTTGTCCCCCCAGCGCTCCAGCTTTTCGCCCCTGCCGCAGTCCAGCAGTTCATAGTCGTTCCAGCGATTTGCGATCCACATATCGACAATACTCCATCTTAGTCAAGTCTAACACCGTATTTTATCATTCTTCCGGTGTTCCGTCAATGAAAAGCAACCAAAATTCACAGAAATCCTCTGGCACGCCGGACACGGCTGCACACGGTTCAGACGACACAAAAACGATTCTGGTCAAAATTTGCACAAAACATCTTCACTGCCCAATGAAACCTTCGGAATTTTTTCGTATCATAACAGCATAGGACCCCTGGAAGGAAAACACCACCCGTGTTATAATAATGTCAGCTGAATAAACCGCCATGCGGTTTATCTGCGCGGCAAATTCCAATGAGGGAGTAGCAAGCGCATTTTGCGTAGCAAGTCAACATACCCGTCCGATTTTCGGTCTGGCTTGTTTTAAATTGCGAGACTCATATACAGCTTCGAGTTGGCTGTATCTGGGCCTTTTCTTTTTCCCGCCCGTCACCCCGCGAATCCGCACCCCGTCTACCCACCCTTCACCCATCAAAAAGGAGGACAAGAGCGTATGCGTTACTACTGTGAAAACAAAGAAAGCGTCCTGAACGAGCTTCGTTCCAGTGAAGCGGGCCTTGACCAGCAGGAGGCCGCAAAGCGGCTGGGACAAAACGGCAAAAACGCTCTGGAAGCGGCAAAGGGGAAATCCCTGATCCGCCGGTTCTTTGAGCAAATGGCAGACCCGATGATTATTATTCTCATCGTGGCGGCCATCGTCAGCGGCGTGCTGGCGGTGGTGGAGAATGACAGCTTTGCCGATGTCATTATCATCATCGCTGTGGTCATCGTCAACGCCGTGTTGGGCGTTTATCAGGAGAACAAGGCGGAAAAGGCCATCGAAGCGTTGCAAAAGATGTCCGCCGCCACCTCTAAAGTTCTGCGGGACGGCAGGGTGCAGACCATCCACAGCGAGGATTTGGTGGTGGGTGACATCATCCTGCTGGAGGCGGGGGACGCGGTGCCCGCCGACGCCCGCATTTTGGAAAGCGCCAGCTTGAAGGTGGAGGAATCCGCCCTGACCGGGGAGTCGGTGCCGGTGACGAAATTCATCGACCTCATTCAGCTGAAAGAGAACGAAACCGACGTTCCCCTGGCGGACCGGAAGAATATGCTCTATATGGGCGGCACCGTGGTCTACGGCAGAGGCATCGCCGTCGTCACCGCCACCGGCATGAACACCGAGATGGGTAAAATCGCCAGCGCCCTGGCCCAGGCCGAGGACGACCAGACCCCGCTCCAAATCAAGCTCAATCAGCTGTCGAAGGTTTTGACCTGGCTGGTGCTGGGCATTTGTGTGGTGGTGTTTGCCGTTCAGCTGCTCCGTGCGGGCAGCCTGACCGTCGATGTGGCGCTGGATTCCTTTATGATCGCCGTCTCTCTGGCGGTGGCCGCCATTCCAGAGGGGCTGGCAGCGGTGGTCACGGTAGTCCTTTCTATCGGCGTGACCAATATGTCCAAGCGCAACGCCATTATCCGCCGCCTGACCGCCGTGGAGACGCTTGGGTGCGCCCAGGTGATTTGCTCGGATAAGACCGGCACGCTGACTCAGAATAAAATGACGGTGGTGGATGCCTACGGCCCGGACGAACAGCGGACGGCCACGGCGATGGCCCTCTGCTCTGACGCGGAGTTGGACGAGGACGGGCAGGTGACCGGCGAGCCGACGGAGGCCGCTCTGGTGGCCTGGGCCAACCAAATTGGCCTCGCCAAGCCGGATTTAAAGGCCCGGTATGTGCGCCGGGGCGAAGCCCCCTTCGATTCCAACCGAAAGATGATGTCCACCGTCCACCAGACGGAGAACGGCATGGTTCAGTTCACCAAGGGCGCTGTGGATGTGGTCATTGGCCGGTGTACCCACTTTCTGAAGGACGGGCAGCCTGTCCCCATGACTGAGACAGACCGGGAGGCCATTCTCGCCGCCAACAAAGCCATGGCAGACAAGGCTCTGCGGGTGCTGGCCTGCGCGGAGCGAGTGTGGAGCGAACCGCCGACGGACTGCGAGCCGGAGACGCTGGAGCAGCAGCTGTGCTTCGTGGGCCTCTGCGGGATGATCGACCCGGTGCGCCCGGAGGTACGAGACGCCATTGTGGAGTGCCGCGAGGCCGGCATCCGCCCCATCATGATCACCGGCGACCACATCGACACCGCCGTAGCCATCGCCAAAGAGCTGAACATCCTCACAGACGGGGCTTACGCCGTCACCGGCGCGCAGCTGGCCCAGATGGACGACGCGACCTTTGCCAGAGAGTTCCAGAACATCAGCGTGTACGCCCGGGTCCAGCCGGAGCAAAAGACCCGCATCGTCAACGCCTGGCGAGGCGCCGGATATGTGACGGCTATGACCGGCGACGGCGTCAACGACGCCCCCTCCATCAAGGCGGCGGACATCGGCGTGGGCATGGGCATCACCGGCACCGACGTGACCAAAAACGTGGCCGACATGATTTTGGCGGACGACAACTTCGCCACCATCGTGAACGCGGTGGAGGAAGGGCGGCGCATCTACGACAACATCCGCAAGGCCATTCAGTTCCTGCTGGGGTCCAACCTGAGCGAGGTGCTGAGCATCTTCCTGGCCACGCTGATGGGCTTCACGATTTTGAAGCCGGTGCATCTGCTCTGGATCAATCTGGTCACCGACTGCTTCCCGGCGCTGGCTCTGGGGACAGAAAAGGCGGAGCAAAACGTCATGAAGCGCAAGCCCCGCAACCCCAAAGCGGGCATTTTCGCGGACGGACTGGGCGTAGACGTGCTCTATCAGGGGGCCGTTGTGACGGCGCTGACGCTGGCCTCCTACTTCATCGGCCACTTTATGGAGAGCGGCGTTTGGGCCATCACCAACAGCGCGGACGGCACTACCATGGCGTTTCTGACCATGTCCATGGCGGAGATCTTCCACAGCCTGAATATGCGCTCCCAGCGGCAGAGCATCTTCTGCCTGGGTTCCCAGAACAAAATGCTTCTCATCGCAGCCGGGGCCTCTCTGGTGGCCACCACCCTTGTCTGTGAGGTGCCGGTACTGGCGGCAGCGTTTGAGTTCACCAGCGTGGAGTTGTCGGAGTACCTGATGGCCGCCCTTTTGGGTGTGCTCATTATCCCCATCGTGGAGATCGTCAAGCTGATCCAGCGGAACTGCGGTAAGGAGAAACCGCTGACGAAATAAGACCCGACAACCGAGCGGCGTCGCGCCCATACGGTTCGCTGGAAACACTTTCCTTTTGCAGGGACAGTCCCGCCGCCTTTCTGCTTCCTCCACGGGAGGGCTGTCCCTGACGATTTTTGGCCCCGGCTGGTTTGATATAGTCCCCTTAGAGTAGACACTCGAAAAAGCAAAAATTTCGAGGCTACACTAAGAGGGCTATTATTATGGCGAGAAGCAGTCGTAAGAACAAGAAATACAGTGCAGAACTGAAGTTCACAGACGCGCAGGAATTGACAGATGCCATTGAGAATTACATCCAATTCTACAACACGAAACGATACCAAAAGCGGCTTAAGTGCATGACTCCTATGGAGTACCATGAAGAGTATTATGCAACTGCTGCATAAAAAGATGGCCTCTGCCATGCGGCAAAGACCATCTCAAGCAAATCCTCTTTCGTTTTTTCACTGTCTACTTGACAGGGGGCACTTCAGAATCCCGCCCTGCGGTCTTATCTGCTTTTGGGGGAAAATGGATTTGGTGTCAGCGGGGGAGAAGGTGGGGGTTCCTCACCGTTGTCCCCCGTTGAACAGCGACTCCGGCAGCCGCCGCACCACCTGTGCGCTGAGGATGCCAATCGCAAACCCCGCCGCCAAGCCGCTCCACCACAAAATCAGCAGATAATAGGACACTCGCCAGGTGCCCAGCAGCACCATAGCGATGAGGATTTGCCCCACGTTGTGGGCGATGCCTCCCGCGATGCTCACCGTCAGCATTTTGAACTTCCCGGTGCGTTTCAGCAGAATCATCACCGCGCCGGAGAGCAGCCCCCCTGCGGCGGCGTACATCAGACTAAAGGCGTTGCCAAAGGTCATGGACACCAGCAGAATCCGCAGCAGATTGATGATTATAGCGTCCCGGTCGCCCATGCGGTACAGGGCCACCATCACCACCAGGTTGGTCAGTCCCAACTTGACACCGGGGACGGCGAAAAACGCCGGGACCAGCGACTCCACATAGCTCAGCACCAGGGCCAGCGCAATCAGCAGACCGTATTGGGCCACCCGTCTGGTTTTCATCCTCTCACCTCCGTCACTTAGCCACTGCGTCCAGCGCCTGTTCGTCCTCGCCGCTGATTTCCACCACCACCCGGTTGGGCAGGCAGATGAGGCTGTCCCCGGCGTAGCTGATCTTGCCCTGCTTGACACAGAGCTGGTCGGGGCAGTCGGCCTCCTCCATGTGAACGGTACCGTCCTCAATGACTACCAGGTTGGTGGTGCCGCCGTCCTCGCCCTGGACGGCGTAGGTGGCGTCCTCGTCCAGTGGGAGGGTGGCCACCACCTCGTTGTCCTGGCGGATGGTGACGGTCAGACCGTCGCTGGCGCTGTTCATCCGGGACAGCAGCACGAAGGCCGTCAGTCCCAGCCCCACCAGCACCAGCGCGGCCAGCAGGAGAAGGTCGTATCGTTTTTTAAGAGGCGTTTTGTGGTCGCGCATAAAGTGGCTCCTTTTGTGGTTTAAACTGGCAGAAAAAACGGTATGGTTAGTCCCGGCTACCTCCGCCGCCTCTTAGTGTAACGGAAAAAGAGGCGCAATTCAAGAGGGTATGACGGATTTTCAGGTGATTTTCTCAAGATAGCGGGGAGGGACTGCCTTTGTCAGCCACACGCCGTTGACGCTCCGGTAGAACCGGAACCCGTCCGCGTACATTTTGCCGCTGAGGACCCGGTACACCACTGGCCTGCCGTGGCGCTGGCCTACCGTTTTGGCCGTGTCGCAGTCTGCCGAGAGGTGGACGTACAGCCGGGACATGCGCAACAGCCCCTGTGCGTCGATAGAGGCGGTGAACTTTTGCCCCGTCCCGTGGTAAAGGATCTCCGGCGGCTCCACCTCTTCCAGTTCCACATCTATGGGGATGGAGTGGCCCTGGTTGGCCCGGAGGAGGGTTTTGTCCTCGTTGAAGGAGTACCGCTGTTTTTTGTCCTCCCGAACGATTTGCTCCAGCGTCTCCATGGTCAGCGGGTGAGTGCGGCTGACCCCGGCAATCAGCTCGTCCACCTCCGCCCACCCGTGTTCGTCCAGGGTGATGCCGATGTCCTCTGGATGGTGGCGCAGAATCCGGCTCAAATATTTGCTGGTGTTTTTCAGAGACATGGTTTCACCCTCCATCTGTGCTGTCAGCGACCTCGATTTAGCGCGAAAACTGAAAAAAGGGCGGCTCGGCGCAATGGTTTGTGCTTGACTGATTTGGTGCGATAGTTTATGCTATCATTGTTACGATAAAAAAGCAAGGGCAACCCTTGAGAATTGAAAACTGGCGATTCCTTTGAATCAGAACAACATTATTTGAAAATATTACCATACACCTGTAAGGGCGGCCCGGGGCCGCCCGAAAACAGAACGCAAAATCTGCGGGCGGCGGAGCGCTGCCCCTACACATACAGAATCAAAAAAGAGAGGGAGTTTCAAATGCCGCAGCTGAGCAAACGAGTAGGAACCTTCACGGATTCGGTCATCCGGCGCATGACCCGCATCAGCGACCACTATGGAGCCATCAACCTGTCCCAGGGCTTCCCGGACTTCGACCCGCCCAAGCCCATTTTGGACGCGCTGGCAAAGGCCGCCTACGCCGGACCCCACCAGTATTCCATTACTTATGGAGCCGAGAACTTCCGCCAGGCCCTGGCGGAGAAGCAGGGCAGAGCCATCGGCAGGACCATCGACCCGGAGACGGAAATCGTCGTGACCTGCGGCGGCACCGAGGCCATGATGTGTGCCATGATGACGGTGTGCAACCCCGGCGACAAGGTGCTGGTGTTCTCGCCCTTCTACGAGAACTACGGGGCGGACGCTATTCTCTCCGGGGCCGAGCCGATTTACGTCCCTCTGGTGCCGCCGGAGTACAACTTCGACCTCTCTCTGGTGGAGGACGGTTTTCGGCAGGGGGCCAAGGCCATCGTGGTCTGCAACCCCTCCAACCCCTGCGGCAAGGTGTTCACCGAGGAGGAGCTGCTGGCCATCGGCAGGCTGGCGGTGCAGTATGACGCCTACGTCATCACCGACGAGGTCTATGAGCACATGGTTTACGCCCCCTATCACCACACCTGCATGGCGGCGCTGCCGGGGATGTACGACAATACCATCACCTGCAACTCCCTGTCCAAAACCTATTCCATCACCGGCTGGCGGCTGGGCTACCTGATCGGGTCGGCGGAAGTTGTGGAAAACGCCAAAAAAGTCCACGACTTCCTGACCGTGGGCGCGGCTGCGCCCTTGCAGGAGGCGGCGACGGTGGGGCTGCGGTTCGACCAGAGCTATTACGACGCCCTGCGGGAGACCTACACCCAAAAGCGGGACTTCTTCCTGGCGGGCCTTGACCGGGCGGGGCTGAAACACAACGTCCCCCAGGGCACCTATTTCGTCATGGTGGACATTCAGGAGTTTTTAGACCTGCCCATGTTCGCCGGATACACCGATTTGCAGTTCTGTGAGTGGATGATCCAGCACGTGGGCGTGGCGGCGGTGCCCGGCTCCAGCTTCTTCCGGGAGCCCATTAACAACTACATCCGGCTCCACTTCGCCCGGGAGGAATCCACCCTGGAGGAGGTCATTCGGCGGCTCACCAAAATGGAGGAACTGGTCAAATGAACCAGGTGTTTTTCTGCAACTACTCCGTGGGGGAGCGGGTCTACGACAAAGTGCCTGAAGTGTGTACGCCCTACGGCTCCCGCGTGCTGCTCATCGGCGGGGAGCGGGCACTGGCCGCTGCCGGGGACGCGCTGACCGCAGCCCTCCGTGGCAGCGGGCTGGAAATCGTGGACACCGTGGTTTTTGGCGCAGACTGCACCCTGGAAAACATTCACCGCTGGGCGGCCCGCGCAAAGGCGCTTTCAGCGGATATGATTTTTGGCATGGGCGGCGGCAAGGCTCTGGACACCGCTAAAGGCGCGGCATGGGAAGCGGGACTGCCGGTCTTTACCTTCCCTACCATCGCGGCCACCTGTGCCGCCTACACCGCCCTGTCTGTGGTCTACCGGGAGGACGGCAGCTTTGACCACTTTTATTACTATGACCGCCCGCCCCGGCACTGTTTCATTCAGCTGGAGGTCATCGCCAACGCCCCGGCGGAGTACCTTCGGGCGGGGATGGGCGACACCATCGGCAAGCACTTTGAATGTCACTTTGCGGCGCGGGGGGACGAGCTGGCCCACAGCTCCGCCCTGGGTCGGGAGATCAGCAACCTGTGTTACCAGCCCCTGGCCCAGTATGGCGTCCGCGCCCTGGACGACTGCCGCAGCCACCGGGTCTCTTACGAATTGGAGCAGGCGGTGCTGGCGGTCATCGTCAGCACTGGGCTGGTGTCCCTGCTGGTGCTGGACGATTACAACTGTGCCATCGCCCACTCCGTCTACTACGGTCTGGTGCTGCTGCCGGGCTTCGAGGAGGACAACCTGCATGGAAATGTAGTGGCCTACGGGGTGCTGGTGCAGCTGGCGGTGGACGGCGATTTGCAGGAGGCCACCCGGCTGAAAACCCTGCTGCAAGGGCTGGGCATCCGCACCACCCTGGCGGAGATGGGGGTTCCCCTGGACCGGGCGACCCTGGCCCCGGTGCTGCGGGAGACGGTGACTGGGCCGGACATGGAACACATTCCTTACCCGGTGACTGAGGAGATGATTTATTCCGCAATGGAATTGGTCGAAACATTATAAAGGAGAGACCCACATGAGAGAAAAGAGCGTAAACACCAAAAACCTGCTAAAATTTATTTTCGGCTCCGCCTTCGGCATCCTGATGTTTTTGGTCCCCATCCCCCAGGGGGACAGCTTCACTACCCTGCTGGACTACATCAAAACCTTCCTGAAAAACCTGTTTGGCGCGTCCCTGCCCTATGTTCTGATGGTTTTGATGATCATTTCCGGCGTGCTGACCCTGTACAACTTCATCTGCAAGCCGGACTGGATTCAAAACAACAACTACCTGAAAAAGGGCTTTTCCGCCACTCCCTTCTACCTGGTCTCCAAGGAGCTGGGCATGGTCATCGCCTGTATGGTGGTGCTGGGATTTGGCCCGGAGTGGGTGCTTTCGGCGGACACCGGCGCGTCTATGGTGGACCTGTGCTGCACCCTGGTCTGCATCGTGCTGAGCTTTAGCTTCCTGATGCCCTTCCTGACGGACTGCGGCATTATGGAGTTCTTCGGCGTGATTCTGCGCCCGGTGGTCCACCCCCTGTTCAAGGTGCCGGGCCGGGCCTCCATCGACCTGATCGCCTCCTGGTTCGGCGCGTCCAACGCCGCCGCCATCCTGACCCGCGAGCAGTATATGCGGGGCTTTTACACCAAGCGGGAAGCCGGGTATATCATGACCAACTTCTCCCTGGTGTCCATCCCCTTCTGCCTGTTGGTGGCTACCACTGTGGGGATTTCTAACCTGTTCCCCGCGTTTTATCTCAGCATCTGCATCACCGGCGTGGTTCTGGCGGTCATCATCGCCCGCATCCCGCCCATCCGTACTCTGCCGGACACCTACCAGGAGCAGGTGGGCCAGCAGCTGGTGGAGGACGTGCCCCCGGAGAAGGGCCGTCTCGCCTACGCGGTAGAGCTGGGCTGCAAGCGGGCCGAGAGCTTCCACGTCAAAAACATTCTGGAAGGCGGCATGGAAGTGGTCATGGGTATGCTCTTTGACCTGATCCCCATCGTCATCGCCTGGGGCACCGTGGCGCTCATCATTGCCACCTATACCCCGGTGTTTAACTGGCTGTCCTACCCCATGCGGCTGTACCTCCAGGTGTTCGGCGTCGCGGAGGCCGCGACGGTGGCCCCGGCGACTCTGGTGGGTTTCATGGATATGTTCATTCCCGCCCTGCTCATCGGCGGAGTGGAGTCAGTCAAGACCAAGTTCATCATCGGCGCGCTGTCACTGGTTCAAATCATCTACCTGACCGAGGTGGGAACCATCATCATTAAGAGCGAGATCCCCCTGAACCTGTGGAAGCTGTTTGTCATCTTCCTGGAGCGCACCCTCATCGCCATTCCCATTCTGGTGCTGCTTGCAAACCTGTTTGTGGGGTAATGTCCCGCGCTGATTCTGTTCTATGAGCAAAAGAGAAGGCTCTCCCACGCCGGGAAAGCCTTCTTTTTCGTGTGATTTTGGTCGAGAGGTCAGAGGCTGCCCTTGGTGGACAGCACGTCTTGAATCCGCTCGTCGTACTGGGTGGCCTGGTCCAGCGCCTTGGCGAACGCCTTAAACATGGCCTCCATGATGTGGTGGTCGTTTTCGCCATAAAGCACCTTGATGTGCAGGTTCATGGCGGCGGAGTAGCTGACGGCGTAGAAAAATTCCTTCGCCATCTGGGTATCCATACCCCCCACGCTCTGGTTGGTGAAGCCCCCGTCAAAGACCAGATAGGGCCGCCCGCTCAGGTCCACCGCGCAGAGGACCAGCGCCTCGTCCATGGGTAAAAGACAGCTCCCGTAGCGGCGGATGCCCTTTTTGTCCCCCGCCGCTTGGCGGATAGCGGTCCCCAGCACAATACCGGTGTCCTCGATGGAGTGGTGGCAGTCCACCCAGGTGTCGCCGTCGCAGTCCACCGCCAGGTCAAACAGGCCGTGGCGGGCGAAGCCGTCCAGCATGTGGTCAAAAAAACCGATTTTGGTGTGGATAGCGCTCTGGCCCGTGCCGTCCAGGTTCAGGGTCACGCTGATTTTGGTCTCGTTGGTGTTGCGTTCTATCGTTGCGGTTCGTTCCATGGAAATGTCCTCCTGTTCTGTTAGTTACCTGCCTCCCGGCACAAACAACACGCTCTTACGCGCCGTTCCACTGGTCGGCTCCGGCGTGGCGGTGTTCTTGAGCCAGTCGGGTTTGTTGCGGTGCTTGACCCCGGAGACCAGGCCCATGATGACGTAGTTGGTGATGATGGAGGTGCCGCCCAAGCTGAAAAAGGGCAGCGTCAGGCCGATGGTGGGCAGGATATAGAGGCACATGCCGATGTTGATGCCCACCTGGGCGATGAGCATTCCGGCGAAGCCGATGCACATCAGGGAGGAAACGGTGTCCGGCGCGGTGACGCCCACGTAAATGCACCGGAGGATGATAGCGGTCAGGATGCCAATGACCAGCAGCGCTCCCAGCAGTCCCCACTCCTCGCAGCAGGAGGAGAAGATGAAGTCGTTGAACCGCTGGGACAGCTTGTTGTTGATGGTGGACTGGGTCATGGCCCCCTGTAGATAGCCCTGGCCGGTCAGCCCGCCGGAGCGGATGGCCAGCAGCGAGCGGCTCTGCTGGAACCCCGCGCCCAGGGGGTCATAGTCGTGATCCAGGCAGCAGAGGATGCGCTTTTTCAGGTAGTTTTCCTCTGGCAAATAGCCCCACAGCTTGTAACCGGCGAAGCCAATGACGGCGAAGCCCGCCGCGAACCACAGGGGATGCAGGCCCCCCACCCACAGCATGACGGCGAAAATCGCCACATAGATCAGGCAGGTGCCTGCGTCGCTGGAGATGACGTAAATCAGCCCCACGAAGTACAGCAGCGCCGCGCAGAACAGCATTACGGAGACGATGTTGTTCATCCGCTTCTTTTCCTTGATATACGAAATCAACTGGGCGAAGAGGATGGTAAAGACGATTTTGTCCATCTCGGCGGGCTGGAGGGTGAAGGGAATCAGCGGCAGGGAGATCCAGGCCCGGTTGCCCATGTCGTCGCCGGTGCCCAGGGGGATGAGCAGCAGCAGGAAGATGGTGGCTCCTGCCAGCAGCCACTTCCACTTGCTGCAAATCATCTCCAGATCCAGCTGACTGACCACAAAGTAGAGAACAATGCCAATGCACATGGCGATGGCCTGCTTCGCGGCGGAGGAGTGCAGACTGGCCCTGTAGCGGGTCGCGGAGTAAATGAGTACGATGCCAAATAAATTGGCGGCGACACAGAGGGAGAGAAGAATATGATCGGCCTGTTTCAAAGCGCCCAGCACCAAATCACGGAGGGCAGACATGACGCCACCTCGTTTTCTTTTGAGATTGGTTCACATTCTACCACAGAACGGGGATTCTGTAAAGACGAGGCCGCGCAATTTGCCCTATTTGCCCCATACGCGCCCATTGGCGGTGGAAACCGCCCGTCAAATGTGATACAATGGCAGAAATGACTGAAAAAAGAGGGGAGAGGGACTGCATGAACCGACGCACTGTCCGCACTGCCGCTGTGACTGCGCTGCTGGCCGCGCTGTTGGCGGCGGGGCTGATTTTAAACGTGAACACCGGCGCGGTGGACATCCCGACGGGAGAGATTTTCGCTCTGCTGGGCAAGGGCCTGCGGCTGCGGGCGCTGGCGCTGCTGGAGCCTGACCGATACGGCGAAGCGCTGACGGCCTTCCTGACCGGTTCAACGGAGGCGCGGGTGCTGTGCTCCATCCGCCTGCCTCGCCTGCTGTTGGCGGCGGTGCTGGGGGGCGCGCTGGCGGTGTCCGGCCTGCTGCTCCAGTCCTTTTTCCGCAATCCCATCGCCGGGCCGTTTGTACTGGGCATTTCCTCCGGCGCGAAAATGTTGGTGAGCGTCACCATGATTTTCCTGCTGAAAGACATCTCCACCATGAATACCGGCGTGATGGTATTGGCGGCTTTCGCCGGGTCGCTGTTGGTGACGGGGGTGGTGCTGCTCTTCGCACAGCGGGTGCGCAATATGTCCATGCTGCTGGTCATCGGTATTATGGTCAGCTACCTCTGCGGTGCGGTGACGGATTTCTGCGTCACCTTCGCGGATGAACACAACGTCGCCAACCTGACCAGCTGGTCTATGGGCAGCTTTTCCGGGGCCAGCTGGAACGCTGTGGGGTTCTCCGCCGCCATTTGCCTGCCCTGCCTGGCCCTGGCGTGGCTGTTGGCAAAGCCCATCGGGGCCTACGCCCTGGGGGAGGGCTACGCCCAGAGCCTGGGCATTCACGTCCGGGCCTTCCGGGTGTGCCTGATTTTGCTGTCCAGCCTGCTCTCCGCCTGCGTCACCGCTTTCGCCGGGCCGATTTCCTTTGTGGGCATCGCCATCCCCCACATCACCAAAAGCCTGCTGAACACCTCCCGCCCGGCGGTGGTCATCCCCCTGTCCTTCCTGACCGGGGCAGTGTGCTGCGTCTACTGCGACCTGCTGGCACGAACCGCTTTCGCGCCTACGGAGCTGGCAATCAGCACCGTGACCTCGGTGTTCGGCGCGCCGGTGGTGATCTACATGATGGTAAAACGGAGGGGGCGGGAGCAATGAGCTATTTCAAGACAGAAAATCTGTCCGTGGGCTATCGCGGGAATATCCTCATCCACGGTATCAATATAACGCTGCAAAAGGGGCAAATTCTCACCCTCATCGGCCCCAACGGGGCGGGGAAGTCCACCATTTTGAAGTCCATCACCCGCCAGTTGCGGACGATCAGCGGCAGCGTCTACGTCCAGTGGCGGGACGTTCACCGCTGGAGCGCAAAAGAATTGGCAAGCCACCTGGCGGTGGTGCTGACCGACCGGGTGGACCCGGAGCTGATGACCTGCCGGGAGCTGGTGGCCCTGGGGCGCTACCCCCACACCAACGCCGTGGGCAGGCTGACCGCAGAGGACCGCCGCAAGGTGGACGAGGCCCTGAATCTGGTGGGCGGAGAGGATTTGGCGGAACAGGAGTTCTCTACCCTCAGCGACGGCCAGAAGCAGCGAATGCTGCTGGCGAGGGCCATCTGCCAGGACACGGAAATCATCGTGCTGGACGAGCCTACCGCCTATCTGGACATCCGCTATAAGGTGGAGCTGCTGGACGTGCTGCGCCGTTTGGCGAGGGAGAAGGGGACCACCATCCTGCTCTCCCTCCACGAGATCGACCTGGCCTATAAGGTCTCCGACCAGCTGGTGTGTGTCAAGGGGGACACCATCTCCCGGTACGGCCCGCCGGAGGAGGTGCTGGCGAGAGACGCTGCCCAGCGGCTCTACGACATGGAGCGGGGCAGCTACGACCCCCTTTTTGGTAGCGTGGAATTGCCTCGCCCGGAGGGAGAACCAAAGGTGTTTGTCATCGGCGGGGCGGGGTACGGCGTACCCGTGTACCGCCGCCTCCAACGGGAGCAAGTCCCTTTCGCGGCGGGCATTTTGTTTGAAAACGACGTGGACACCCCCGTGGCCAATGCGCTGGCGGCGGAGGTGTTCGCTGCCCCGGCCTTCGAGCCGGTCTCCGATGATGCGTTCGCCGCCGCCAGAAACGCTATGCTGTGCATTGGCGCGGTGTTGGACGCCGGGTGTCCCGTGGGGACGTTCAACCGGTGTAATGGGCGGCTGCTGGAGGCGGCGAGAGAGGCGGGAGTGCCGGTCTTTACAGACGCGGCACAATTAGCAATTCGCAATGTGCAATGAGCTGTTAGCCATTAGCTATTAGCTGTTAGTCAGGATAATGTTGGTTATTTCGTCAGCATTTTGCCCAGTGTAGCACAAGCGTCCTGCGAAAAACGGCCTTTTTGAAACCGATAGCCCCTCTTGCCTCCCCTGAAAGGGGAGGGGGACCATGCGGAGCATGGTGGAGGGGTTTCCAATGGCACAGTTGCAAAGAAGAACGGCTGCAAACCGGTCATTGCAAATTGCTCACTGCACATTGCACATTAAAAATACCGTTCCCCGTCGATTTGCTCCCAAATGGCGCCGGAGGAGCGTACCGACCGCAGGCCCGTGTCCTCGTACCAGTTGTAGTTGAGCCGCTCCTCCCCGGCTTGCCACGTCCGGGGCAGGCTGGTCTCCTGCCAGTCCAAAGGCTGGGCGATGTGGGCCTGCTCCGACGCCTCCCGGAAGAACCCGGCCAGCTCTTTTTCCTGCTCAGCCGTCAGCACGCCGGGCTTGGCCGAGACGAAGAAGGGGGTGCCGCTCTTGGCCAGCAGCTGGCCCCACTGCCGGTTCAGTTCCCAAGGGATGTGTTCTGTGATGCCCAGGCAGTCCGCGTCCACGTCGTAGAAGGTCCGGTGGTGGGGCATACGGAAGGCCAGGGTGTTCACCCCCAGCCGGGCGGTGCGCTCCCACAGCAGACCGCTGGTGTCGTCCCCGGTGCGGTTCAGGTGCATCAGCCCCGCCCCAAGGTGGCCCACAGTGTTGCAGCCCAAAATCAGGGTGCCGGTGGGGGCGGCGGCCTCCAGAATAGCCCGGTAAAGGCCGGTGACGATCTCCGCCGAAGTGCGGCTCTGGTCGTGGAACCGCCAGCCGTCCTCCGCCATCAGGGGGAGCATCTGAGGTCCCCACCGCCCGAAAATGTCGAAGGTAGAGAAATCGTGCTTGATGAGGCGGTAGCCCCAGCCGTAGACCCGGCGGATGTCCTCCTGCACGTGAGACAGCACCTCCGGGTGGGAGGGGTCCAAGCTGCCGTTTGCCAGCCGCCACTGGGCGGGGATGCTCTCGCTGCGGTCCAGCAGCAGCCGCATCCACAGGCCGGGCCGTGCGCCCTTGGCGGTGATGTCCGCTGCCAGCCCCGCCATATCCGGGAATTTTTCATTGCTTACCCAAGGGCCGCCGATGTAATCGTCGCTGCGGTATTTCTGCCAGCAGTCGTCAACGACCATGTAGGGCCGGTTGTCAAGCCCGCCCGTCAGCGTCATCAGATAATCAGTGTCCGCCAAAATCTCCCGCTGGGAGCTATGACCGTAGGCGTAATACCAGTTGTTGGAGCCGTAGACCGGATGGGGCGGGAAGATGGGGTCGTCGCACAGGGCCTGACAGAACCGCCGGGCGGCTTCGTAGGCGCTGATGCCCTTGTAGGTGCGGAATACTACCTGCGCTGCCAGCAGCCTGCGCCCGGCCAGCACTACGCCCACGCCGCCGCTGCGCACGTCCAGCCACAGGGACACCCCGGCGGAATCCGCCTGCCAGAAGCACAGCGCACCGGGCCGCACCCGGACGCCATACCCCGCCGTGACCTCCTCCCGCTGGGCCAGGAAAAACCAGGGCATGGCCCGGTAGGGGATCATGTTCCGCCACCCCATGTCGCCGTAGCCCCGCTCCCAGGCGTCGCCCAAAAAGATCCCCTGCATGGGCTGGGCAAACTGCCAGCGCAGCCGGATCAGCCGCACCGGGGTGCTGTCTGCGGTCAGGTACACCGCCAGCCGATCCCCCTCCAGAGTGGTCTCCACGGCCACGTCCTCCCGTCGGGCCGCGCCTGAGCCGCCGGCCGCCTTCCACTCGCCCCGTTCGCTCTGGACCATCACCCAGTCAGGGGTGCGCAAAATCGTCTCAAACATCCTTTTGTGTTCTCCTTTGCTGTGTAACGCGGAATCTGCGTTGGATTTCCTTCATTATATCGGATGACGGCGGGGCCTGTAAACAGGATTTGCGCGTATTTTTATTTTTCGATTTGGCGGCAATTTGGGGTTGCAATCGGTTGGAGTTTCGGTTATAATACCATTTGACGCCGGTGTGTTGGAATTGGTAGACGAGGTGGACTCAAAATCCATTACCAGCGATGGTGTGCGGGTTCGAGTCCCGCCACCGGCACCAAAACGCCGCAGAGAAAACTCTCTGCGGCGTTTTTTTGTCGCCAAATCGAATGGGGAAAGGGTCAGAAAACGTGCGCTGCAAGCAGGGAAGGGCCTTTTCGACCTGTCGCTACTGCGCTTCCCACACCGCGTAAAGAGTGAGGTTTTCCTCCACAGCGTCATCGGAAAAGTCCCACAGCTGTTCCCCGTCGGGGGTCAGGGACCACCCCTCCAGCGTGTAGCCCACGCGGACCACATCCTCCGGTTCCTCTGCGGTGTCGCCGTACAGGACGGACTGAGACGCCGCCTCGCTGCCGCCCTGACTGTCGAAGGTGACGGTCAGGCCCGCCGCGCCGGTGGACCCGGTGACAACGAGGACCAGAAACGCCGCCGCCATAGCCACCACAAAGGCGGTGGCCCAGCGCGCCATGCTTTTTCGCTGGTTCTCCTGCATCCCCCCCGTGGAGGAGACCCCGAACAGCCCATAGCGGCGGGGCTGGTCGGGTTTTTCCTCCCCGGCAGAGGGACGCTTGCGCTCGTCGCTCATGTCACTTTCTGGTCAGGTACTTGCGCATATCAATGGAGCAGGCCAGCAGGATGATGATGCCCTTGATGATATACTGCATGTTGCCGGAGATGGACAGGAAGTTCAGGCCCACGAAGATGATGCGCAGCAGGAACACGCCCAATACCACGCCGCCGATGGTGCCGGTGCCGCCGACGAAGGAGACGCCGCCGATGACGCAGGCTGCAATGGCGTCGCACTCGTAGTTCAGGCCGGTGTTGGCGGTGTTGGAACCGATCCGGGCCGCCTCGATGAAGCCGGTGTAGCCGTAGGTGACGCCGGCCAGGGTGTGGACCATCATGGTGGTGAAGAACACGTTGACGCCGGAGACGTTGGCCGCCTCGGGATTGGAGCCAACAGCGAACATATTCTTGCCGAATGTGGTTTTATTCCAGATAAACCACATGATTATTAGCACAATCACCGCGTATATGACGTAGTTCGGGATGACGATGCCGGTCAGGGTGCCGATGATGCTGCCGGTGATGCAGCTTTTATAGGCGTCGGACAGGCCGGAGATGGACTGGCCGTTGTTGCCGTTGGCCATATAGTACATCAGGCAGACGCCATAAACGATCAGCTGGGTGGCCAGCGTCACGATGAAGGGGTGCAGCTGGAACTTGGCCACGAAGAAGCCGTTGACCAGACCCACGATGCCGCCCACGGCCAGCGCAGCCAGCAGCACCAGCGGGATGGGCAGCTCGCCCAGGCCCTCGAAGAACTTGTTGGTGGTGGTCAGCGACTGGAGCAGGGTGGCGGAAATGGCCGCCGTCAGGCCCACCGTCCGCCCGGCGGACAGGTCGGTGCCGGTCAGGACGATGCAGCCGCCGATGCCCAGCGCCATAGGCAGGCTTGCCGCCGTCAGGTTGATGATGTTGATGATGGAGCTGGACGAAATGATGTTGTGATTTTGTGTGTACGTAAAGATGATAAAGACGATCAGGATAATGTAAATCGCGTTGTTCAGCAGCGTATCCGCGACAAACGCATGGCGATCCTTGGCGTCCAGGGTCTTGTAGCGGGCGCTGGTCTGCTGCAACGATTTGATTGGATTCTTCATAGTAGTACCTCCCCCTTTATACGTATTTTGCGGCGAGCGTCAAAATCTCTTCCTGGGTGGTGTTCTGCGCGTCCACCTCACCGGCCACCCGGCCGCCGCTCATGACCACAATACGGTCACAAACGCCCAGCAGCTCCGGCATTTCCGACGATACCATCAGCACCGTGGTGCCGGCCTTGGCCTGGTCGATGATGAGCTGGTAAATTTCGTATTTTGCGCCCACGTCGATGCCGCGGGTGGGTTCGTCCAGCATCAGCACCTTGGGGTTGGTCAGCAGCCACCGGGCCAGGATGACCTTCTGCTGGTTGCCGCCGGACAGGGAACGAATTTTCGTCTCCTGGGAAGGCGTTTTGGTGGCCATGGCGTCGATGCCCCATTGGGTGGCCTTTTTCATGGCGTTGTTGTCCAGCCACAGGCCATGGACCAGGTACTTTTTCAGGCTGGCGATGACGGTGTTGTCCAGGATGCTCCGAATCCCGAAGATACCGGTGGCCCGGCGTTCCTCGGTCACCAGGGCGAAGCCCGCCTCCAGGGACTGCTTGGAGTTCTTGTTGGAGACCTCTTTTCCCTCCAGCCGGATGGTGCCGCTGTGACGGGTGGCGATGCCGAAGATGGACTCCAGCGTTTCGGTGCGCCCGCTGCTGTCCAGCCCGGCGAACCCCAAAATCTCGCCCTTCCGCGCCTGAAAGGACACGTCCCGGAGCATATTGTACTGACCGGTCAGCCCTTCCACCTCCAGCGTGACCTCGCCGGGTTCGTTGGTCTTGGGCGGGAACTGGTTGCTCAGCTCGCGGCCCACCATCAGCTTGATGAGCTTGGCGTTGTCCAGCTCAGAGGCAGGCTCCGTTGCCACCCACTGGCCGTCCCGCATGACGGTGACTTCGTCGGCGATGCGGAGGATCTCCGCCATCTTGTGGGAGATATAGACGATGCCGCAGCCCCGGTCCCGGAGCATGTTGATGATTTTGAACAGGTGCTCCACCTCCGCCTCGGTCAGGGAGGAAGTGGGTTCGTCAAAGATGATGATTTTGGAGTGGTAGGAGACGGCCTTGGCAATCTCCACCATCTGGCGCTTGGAGACGGGCAGCTCGCTCATCTTCTGGTCCATGTCCACGTCGATCTCCAGCTCGTCGAAGATGGCTTTGGTGTCCTCGCGCATTTTCTTCTCGTTGACCATGATGCCGGTGGTGGGGTAGCGGCCCAGCCACAGGTTGTCCAGCACGGAGCGCTTCAGCGCCTGGTTCAGCTCCTGGTGGACCATGGAGACGCCGTTTTCCATGGCCTCCTTGGTGGTCTTGAAATCGACTTCTTTTCCCTCCAGCAGGATGGTCCCCTCGTCCTTCCGGTAGATTCCGAACAGGCACTTCATCAGGGTGGACTTGCCTGCGCCGTTCTCCCCCATCAGGGCGTGGACCGTTCCCGCCCGGACACGCAGCTGCGCATGGTCCAGCGCTTTCACGCCGGGGAAGGCTTTGACGATGTCCTTCAAATCCAGCAAAACATCGGAATGTTCCATCTAACAGCCTCCTTTTCTTTCTTGAGTCGCTTCGTTTATCAAAAGAGGGCTGACCACTGAAACAGCGGCAGCCCTCTTTCCTTTCTGCTTTACATGTTTACATGATACAGGTCACATTGAGAGCAGCGTGGGGTGGCAGCTTACTCTCCGGTGTAGGCGGAATAAGCCATGTAGACCTTGCTGTCGATGCCGTCGGCCAGGGTGAAGGTGTACTCAGACGCATCGGCGGCCAGGGCAGCGGTGGCCTCGGTGGGCACGGCACCGGAGACAGCCTGGTCGATGAGGAACTTCAGGCCGTAGGCATAGCCGGTGTTGGACTGGGCAACGGTGCCGACCATGTAGCCGTTGGCGATCAGCTCCTTGGCGGTGTCGGTGGCGTCAACGCCAAAGACGGGGATGGTGGTGGTGCCTTCGCCGTTGTTGTAACCGGCGGCCTGGAGCGCCTGGACAGCGCCGGCGGCCATGTCGTCGTTGTTGCAGATGACCAGCTCGATCATGTTGCCGTTGGCCTCGCTGTACTGGGACAGGTTGGTCTGCATGTACTCAGTGGCGGCGGAAGCGGACCATGCGCCGTTGGTATCCACCTGATACTTGTCGGAGTTGTTGGCGTCAAAGTACTCCAGCTCAGCATAACCGGCCTCGGTCAGGATGGCGTTGGCGTCCTCGACAGCGTACTGGGTGCGGTAGATGGCCTCGGCGTTGCCCTCCTGCCCCTTGAACATGGCGTAGGAGATGACGCCGTCGCCGTTCAGGTCGATGGAATCATAGTTTTCCACCAGATAGTTGCCGATCATCTCGCCCTGCATATGGCCGGCTTCGGGGGCGTCGGTGCCCAGGAAGGCCACGTTGTCATAGGCGTTCAGCAGAGCGCCCTCGTTGCCGTCGGCCTCGATGGTGCGGTTGAAGAAGTACACGTCAACGTCGTAGCCGGCGGCTTCTTCGATGATCTTCTGGGCGGCGTCCTCAGAGCCAGATTCCACCAGGTTGACCAGCAGCAGATTGCAGCCGTTGGTCAGGGCGGTGGTGATGGACTCGTTCTGGGTGGTCTGGTTGCTGTTGCCATCGTAGTCGGTGTAGGTGATGCCGGCCGCGTCCAGGGTCTCGTCCAGGGAAGAGCGGACGGTGGAGAGGAAGGTGTCGGAGAAGGCATACCAGAAGATGCCCACGTTCAGGTCGGAGTAGTCAACGTCGCCGGAGGTGGCGTCAGCGTCCGCAGCGGCGGAGGTGTCTTCCGTGGTGTCGGCGGCAACAGAGGTGTCCTCAGTGTCGTCGGTGGTGGTGGTGTCGCTGCTGCTGCTGGAGCCGCAGGCCGCCAGGGACAGCACCATTGCCAGCGCCAGGATCAGGGCGAGCAATTTTTTCAGTTTCATGTTACAGTCCTCCTTCAAATTTTTTGAGCGGTTGTTTCGCTTACATGCTTACGAGAACAGTATAGCAGAGATGCAGAGAAATAGCAAATACAAAATTTTTTGTCTTTCTTAAAAATTCTTTTCTATTCTTCCTCACCTGTTTCTTCCTCGTCCGGCTCATCGCCCTCGCCTTCGTCTTCGTCCGGCGCCTCGCCGTCGGCTTCCGGCTCTGACAGTTCCAATTCCTCGTCCCCGGTCGCCTCCGGCTGCACGCGGGACATCCTCCACGCCATCAGGCCCAGGAAAACCACGCCGCCCCCCAGCACCAGGATGCCCACGATCAGCAGCGGCAGCGACGGGGCGTCCTCGCCGCCTTTGTACGCCTCCTGGAGGAACGTCACCAGCAGATACGCCAGGTACAGCGCCCCCAGCAGGTAAACGGTCCCGTGTGCGCCGGGGGAAAACGAATGCTTTTGTTTTTTGTCGTCTTTTTTAAAAGGCATGGTCATTCACTCCTGTTCTGAACGGTCTGCGGTATCTTCTGCTTCGGCGGCATCCTTCGCAGGGACTCCGCAGTAATGATGTGGTGGGGCGAAACGCTTTCGTCTATTTACCGTCAAGCGGAACTTCCGAAGCTGCGCTTCTCCGCCGTCAAGCGGCACTTCCGCTGCGCTCCCTGCCTGCATTTTATCACAGATACCACCGGGTTTCCACATGAAAATCATTGCTTTCACGCAGGCTCATTCCGAAGGAGCATCTTCCTTTTGCCCAACGCCGGGCGTTGCTTCGCCGGTGGCTGCGTCAGAGCCACCCGCCGCCCGTAGGTCCTAGCTGAAAAACCAGTTGATTTTTTCCGTGGGGTCGGCGTGTTTCAGGTAGACGATGTTGAACTCCCGGATCATGCGGTCATTCTCCAGCCAGAATTTTTCCAGGTTCGGGTCGCTCTCCGCCAGAATGTTGTAGACGAAGGAGATGCCGTAGCCCTCCCGCACCAAGTCCAGGATGATTTTAAAGCTGGAGATGCTGATGCAGTGTTTAAAACGGCTCAGCGACTCGTTGTAGGCCATCAGCTCCTGCTCCAGAATGGCCCGCGTGCCGGACCCGGCCTCCCGGTGGATGATGGTCTCGCCCAGCAGCTCCTCCATGGAGACCGTCCGGCCCGCGAAGGGGTGGCCGTTGTGACAGATACCCACGAATGGCTCCCGGCGGAGGAGGATGGAGTCAAAGCGCTCCTTGTCGAAAAAGCCCTCGATGACGGCGAAATCCAGCCGGTTTTTCTCCAGCTCCCCCAGCAGGCGCTGGGTGTTATCCACGAGAAATTCCAGTTGGTTGTCCTCATCCCGCAAAAAGCGACGGATGTACTCTGTGAGAAAATAGTCCCCGATGGTCTTGGTGGCCCCCACCCGGAGGGAGCGGGTGGGCTTTTCTTCCCGGAGTTTCTCCCGCAGCGTCGCCTCCTGATACCGCGCCGCCCGTGCGTAGGTCTCCAGGGCTTCCGCCGCCGGGGTCTTTTCCAGCCGCCGGTTCACATAGCGGAACAACTGGCATTGGTATTCCTGCTCCAGGTGATGCATTTGCTGGGTGACAGCGGGCTGGGTCAGGTGCAGCCGCTCTGCCGTCTGGCGGTAGTTTCCGCACTCGCACAGCACCAGAAAGGTCTCGATTCGATAGTCCAACATGGTGTATTCCCCTTTTAGCTCTTAGCTTTTAGCTTTTGGCTTTTAGCTCTGTGGTGTTTAACAATTTGCTCTGCGCTTGGAACTCGCCGCATAAAACAAACCGCTAACAACGAACTGATGTCTAACGCTGTTCGCCTATGGTTTGCAGTGCGCAACTAACAGCTAGCAGCTAACGGCTAACAGCTTCAATAAGATTCTCTAATGGACACATAAGAATTGCTAAATAGATTTTATCATAAATTGGGCGTATAATCAACGTGAGAAAGAGCGCCGTCCTCAAAAATACGGCGGCGCCAGAGGAGTGTGCCCGTATGAACGTTATTGTAATTGGCGGCGTAGCCGCCGGCACCAAAACCGCTGCGAAGCTGAAACGTCAGGACCGCAGCGCCACCGTCACGATCTACACCCAAAGCCAGGACATTTCCTACGCGGGCTGCGGCCTGCCCTACTATGTGGGCGGCGACATCGAGACCCGTGAGGAGCTGATCGTCAACACCCCCGCCAGCTTTACCGGTCTTACCGGCGTGGCTGTGCGCACCGGCATGGAGGCGGTCTCCGTCAATAGCGCGGAGAAAACCGTCACCTTCGCCAACGGGGAGACCGTGGGCTATGACAAGCTGGTCATCGCCACCGGCGCGGCCCCCTTTGTCCCCAACGTGCCGGGGAAGGAGCTGCCCGGCGTGTTCACCATGCGCAGCCCCGACGACGCCATCGACCTGCGGGCCTATGTGGAGCAGAACAGCTGCCGCAGCGCCGTGGTGGTGGGCGGCGGCTTCATCGGTCTGGAGATCGCGGAGAACCTGATGGCAAAGGGCCTGAGTGTCACCGTGGTGGACATGGCCTCCCAGGTGATGCCCAACCTGTTTGACGCGGAAATGGCCGCCTACATCCGCCGCAAGCTTCAGGCCAAGGGGATGCGGGTCATCACCGGCGCGGGGCTGGAGGAAGTGCAGGGCACCGACAAGGCCACCGGCATCCGCACCAGCGTCGGCAGTTTCGCGGGCGACCTGGTGGTGCTCGCCATCGGCGTCCGCCCGGCCACTGGGTTCCTGGCCGATTCCGGCATTGAGATGAACCGGGGTACCATCGTGGTGGACAAACAGCAGAAAACCAACATTGAGGACGTCTACGCCGTGGGCGACTGCGCCCAGGTCTACAACAGCCTGACCGGGCAGAGCCAGTGGTCCGCCATGGGCTCCACTGCCAACCTGACGGGCCGTCTGCTGGCGAAAAACCTGACCGGCGAGAGCCTGTCCTACGGCGGCTGCCTGGGCACCGGCGTGGTGCGGCTGGCAAATGACCTGAACGCCGGGCGCACCGGCCTCACCGAGGCCCAGGCGAAGGCGGCGGGATACGACGTCATCACCGCCACCTGCGTCACCGACGACAAGGCCCACTACTACCCGGACGCTTCCACCTTCGTCACCAAACTCATCGCGGACCGGGCCACCCACGCCCTGCTGGGCATCCAGGTGCTGGGGTCCGGCGCGGTGGACAAGATGGTGGACATCGCCGTCACCGGCATCTCCGCCGGAATGAAGCTGGAGGACTTCGACACGCTGGATTACGCCTATGCGCCCCCCTTCTCCACCGCCATTCACCCCTTTGTCCAGGCTTGCTATATTCTGGAGAACAAACTCAGCGGTGCCTATGAGAGCTTTACCCCCGCCGAGTACGCTGCGGGCAAGGCCAAGGGCTACAAGGTCATCGACGCCAGCCCCGCCCCCGCCATTCCCGGCGCGCAGTGGGTCAACCTGACCGCCGTCAACGGGCCGCTGGACGGCATCGACAAGGACGAGAAGCTGCTGCTGGTCTGTGCCAAGGGCAAGCGGGGCTACCTGCTGCAAAACCGCCTGAAAGCCTTCGGCTACACCAACACCCGCGCTCTGGAGGGCGGCCTGTTCGTCAACGAGGTCAAGGTGGAGTTCACTGGGGCGCTGCCCGCTGCGGAAATCAAGCGGGTGAAGGCCCTGGGCTGCCTCCAGGACAAGCGGTATCCCGACGTGTTCAACGTCCGCGTCATCACCCGCAACGGCAAAATCACCGCCGAGGAGCACCGCACCATCGCGGAGGCGGCGGAGCGGTTCGGCTCCGGCGCGGTCACCATGACCACCCGCCTGACTTTGGAAATTCAGGGCGTGAAGTACGCCGACCTCCAGCCGGTGATGGACTTCCTCCACGACCACGGCCTGGAGACCGGCGGCACCGGCTCTCTGGTGCGCCCGGTGGTCTCCTGCAAGGGCACCACCTGTCAGTATGGCCTCATCGACACCTTTGGCCTGTCCGAGCGGCTCCACGAGGCGTTTTATGTGGGCTACCACGGCGTCACCCTGCCCCACAAGTTCAAAATCGCGGTGGGCGGCTGTCCCAACAACTGCGTCAAGCCCAACCTGAACGACCTGGGCATCGTGGGCCAGCGGGTCCCGATGATCGACTACGCCAAGTGCCGGGGCTGCAAGAAGTGCCAGGTGGAGGCCGCCTGCCCCATCAACGTGGCAAGAGTGGAAGATGGCAAGGTCAAAATCGACCCGACCCAGTGCAATAACTGTGGCCGCTGCAAGGGCAAATGCGTGTTCGGCGCGCTGGACTATCAGGACGGCTACCGCATTTACATTGGCGGACGCTGGGGCAAGAAAGTGGCCCACGGCCAGCCGCTGACCCGCATCTTCACCTCCGAGGAGGAGGTCATGGGCGTCGTGGAGCGGGCCATCCTGCTGTTCCGGGACGAGGGACAGACCGGCGAGCGCTTCGCGGACACCGTCACCCGGCTGGGCTTCGACTACGTCAACCAGAAGCTACTGGACGATACCATGGACAAGGAAGCTATCCTGAAAAAGACCGTCAAGGGCGGCGCTACCTGCTGACGCCGGAAATTCCACGTTGACAGGGCCGCAGCTACCTGCTATAATGCAGCCTGTCATTTGGGCAGGCGCACCACAAACAGCCGAAACTGTCATCAATGACGCCTGTTGTTGTCAGTTTCCATGATACTTCAAAAAAGCTGGCACAACACTGTGTCAGCTTTTTTTCTGGAGGAACACACCATGACGCTTCTGTTGCTCGGCAACTTTATCGCTTTCCTCGGTTCGCTGCTGATGGTCTCCATCGGCTTCATCAAGGATAAGACAAAAATCCTGCTGGTTCAGTGTCTGCAATTCGGTCTGCTGGCCACGGCAAATCTGCTGCTGGGGGCCTACGCGGGCGCGGTCTCCAACGCCGTCGGCATTGCCCGGAACCTGGCCTTTTTCAAGGTGGCGGCCACTACGCCGCTGAAGGTGTTTTTCATCGTCTTGCAGTTGGGTATCACCCTGGCCAACGGGATCCCCGCGCCCATCGAGTTTTTCCCCATCCTCGCCACAGTGGTCTACACCTGTTCGCTGGACATCAAGAACATCTTCCGGTTTAAGTACGTTCTCATTTTCACACAGGCCCTGTGGGTGATCTATGACTTCTACTATTGGAATTACGCCGCGTTTGCCTTTGACCTGTTGACCATCTCCGCCCACGTCTACAGCATCGTGTCGCTGAAACGGAACGGGAACCCCGCAGAATCCAAATAAAAGGCCATAAAAGAGACACAAACGCCCCCGCGTCGGATTACCGGCGCGAGGGCGCAGTTTATTCTTCTGTATCGTAGTATTCGTATTCGTCGTATTCGCTGTATTCGTAGCTTTCTTCGGATTCCTCGGAATTGTATTCTTCTGAATCGTATTCCTCATAATCGCTGTATTCGTAGGATTCTTCGTAGTCGTATTCGTCCGTCTCTTCCGGCTCTGTCACCACCAGGGTGAAGGAGAACGTGTCCGACACGTTGCCGTCCTGGTCTGTCACCGTCAGGCCCAGTTCGTATTCGCCGGGGGTGTACAAATCGTACTCGCCGGAGAGGGTGATATTCGCCAGCAGCTGCCGGTAAGAGTCCGACACATCCGACAGCTCATCCAGATAGCTCTCCAGGTCCGGGACGGTCCCCAAAGGCACAGTGATGGTGTCGGTGGTCAGCGTGATGACCGGGATGTCATAGTTGGGATCGTAGACCTCCTCCGCCGTATAGACAATGCGCTTGGCGGTGGCGGAGTTGGCGCTGTGGTCCGCCACCTGATAGGTGACCACCGCATAGACGCTGTCCTCGCTGAGCCGAAAGCTTTGCACGATCACGCAATCATCCAGTGCGCCGTCCCGCGTGTCGTAGGCGGTGACATCCTCCAGCAGACAGGAGTAGTCCAGCGCCTCGATTTCCGCCACGTCCTCCGCCGAAAGGGTCAGCCTGCCTTCGGAAAAGGAGATGACAGGGGCCTCTTTGTCTTTCAGAAGGTAGAATCCCAGCAAAACCGCACATCCCGCCACACAGACGCCAGCCAACAGCAAAATCGGTTTGACCTTTGCCAGCCGCAGTTTCTCCCTCATGACCTGTTCCCCGATTCCTCTCCGTAGCTGGAGGTATAGGAGGTGTAGTAGTACTTGTTGGTGCCATAGGTGCCGTACAACGTCCGGTTGGACATGCGCACTTTATTGAGGACGGCCCCGGCAAGGTTGCAGTTGGCCCGCTGCATCTGCTGAATGGCCTTGGAGGCCATTCTTCCGCTGACCATGTTGGAGCCGATGACCAGAACCACCCCGTCGCACATCTGGCCGATGATGGCGCTGTCAATGACGCTGCCGATGGGCGGCATGTCCAGAATCACATAGTCGTAGTTTTCGCGCACCTGCTCCAGCAGGGAGCGGAACGCCTTCTGAGAGAGCAGCCCCGCCGGATTGGGCGGACGTTTGCCGGACAGCAGCAGCGACAGGTGGTCAATATCGCTTTCATAAATCAGGTCGTCGGCCTGCTCCCTGCCGGACAGCACCTCGGACAGCCCTGTGTTCTCGTCCTCCTGGAAGCCCAGCTTCTCACTGAACACGGACATCCGCATATCCCCATCGATAAAGAGGACGTTTTTCCCGGTTTTGGCCAGCTCCACGGCAATGCGCAGAGAGATGGTGGATTTTCCCTCGCCGGGAGAGCAACTGGTGAAGGCAAACACATGGTTTTCCGCCCCGCAGAGCTCGATGTTGGCCCGCAGAGACCGGAAATCCTCTGCGCTGCGGCCGGAGCTGTGGGTCTGCTTCCAGGGTACGCTGATGCCCTGCTCCTGGCCCTCGTACAGGATGGACCCCAGCACGGTCAGTCCCAGCCGCTCCTCGATGTCGTCGGCGGTGACGATCCGGTCAATGACGATATAATGGATACAGATGCCCAGGACCATCAGGCAGCAGACCACAAACGCTGCCAGGACCGCGACAAACAGGGACGAGGTCTCCGGGTCGGTGGGCAGGTTGGCTTCCTCGATGACGGTGATCCCCTCCACAGACATCCCGTCCTCAATGGCAGAGATGGCGGTGGTGCGCAGGTAAATGACCAGATTTCTGGCGGTGATGGGGTCTTTGTCCTCCACGGAAATGCTCAGAATCCGGGTGTCGCTCTGGTTTTCCACAGTCAGCCGCTTGCAAAAGGATTCATAGCTTTCGTCCAGGCCGAAAAACCCGATGGTTTTCTCCACCACGGTGCGCCCCTGGATGATTTCAATGTAGTCGTTGGTTAGCTGCTGCCCCACCTCCAGGTCAGAATAGGTGATGGTGCTCTCATCGTTCTGGGGCAGAACATAGATTTTGGTGGTGGAGACATAATCGGGGCCGATCACATTTGCATAGAGCAAGAAGGAGACCAGTCCCGCCAACACACCACACAGCAGGACAATGGGCAGTTTGTCCAGCAGCTCCATAAACAACGATTTGAAATTGATGGAGAGATAGGTGGGCCGGAGCGCGAGGTCCTGGCGCTCCGCTTCTTCCGTTACGTTCATTCCGATACTCCTTTATCTTGCCTATTAGCTTGCCTATGCGCGCTTGATTTTGCCGATGGAAGTTTTCTCAAACGGCGCGTCCCGGAACTCCAGAAAATGAATCTGCTTGTAGGTAGGCAGCGTGTCGTTCCGCTGATCCAGGAAGTCCTCCACCGCTTTCCGCGCAGCCTCGGTGTTTTCCGTTGGGAAAACTTCCGCGCAGAGGAAGTTGTTTTTCTCCTTGACGCGGACTTCTTCCACGAAGGGGCACTCCCGCAGCATCGTTTCCAGCTCCTCCGGGCTGACGTTCTCCCCGTTGGACAGGATGATCAGGTTTTTCTTCCGTCCGGTCATGTAATAATAGCCGCGTTCATCCACTCGGAAGAGGTCTCCCGTGTGATACCAGCCGTCTCGCAGCACGGCGGCGGTGGCCGCCGGATCCTTGTAATATCCCATCATCACGGTGTCGCCCCGCAGGAGCAGCTCGCCATCGACGATTTTGCCCTCAATGATGTCCTCTGCCGGTCCAAGGCAGGCGGGGTCGTTCACATCCACCGGATTGATAATGCCGTGCCCGTTTGTTTCCGAGGCGGCATAGACGTTCCACAGTTCAATGTTGTGCTCCGCGAAGACCCTCACCGTGTCCTCCGGGAACTTGGCGCCGCCGCAGGTCATGATCCGCAGCCTTCCCAGGGGTTTTTCCCCTGGTTTCGCTGTGCGCAGACGCTGGGCCAGAAGGTCCATCAGCTCCGGCACGACGAGCGTATATTCCGGTTCTCCGGTGCGGAGATACCGCATCAGATACCTGGGGCTTTCTCCGATGAAGTTGGTGACGCCGCGGGGGAGGAGGTCCGCCGACGTGCCGAATCCGGCCACATGGTGGTAAGGCATCACTGTCAGCGCGATATCAAAGGAGCGGGATGGCTTGGTAGGGGTCCAGAAATTGACCAGCAGCGACTTGACGGACAGCATGACCGCCTTCGCGCCCCCTGTGGTGCCGGAGGTGAACATAATGCAGCCCAGCGCTTCCAAATCTCTCGCTGGAATGGAAATCCCGGAGGCAGGAACAGTGGCCTTGTTCATCGGCGCGGCGCAGATGCCTGCCTCTGTGGGCACGTTTCGGGCCGCCGCTTCGTCGCACACCACGGTAAAGGTATCCGTTTTTTGACAGTATTCGACGACATCCTGGGCGCTTAACACATTGCTGAGCAGGATCGGCACTGCGCCGGCATTCAGCAGCGAATAGAAGGTGAGCATCCAGAGATAGGAGTTTTCCCCCATCAGGCCAATGTGCTGGTCGGCGTAGCCACGGCGAACAAAGTCCTCGGACAAAGCTGCCAGGTCGCTGAAAAATTCCTCTGCGGAGACAGACACGACCTCCCGGTCCTCCATGTACTTGAACGGCGGAAGTCCCGTCTCCTCATATTTTTCTTTTGAGCGCTGAAAAAATTCGTGGAACGTAGTTGGAACAGACATTTTCATACTCCTTTGCCGTCAAGCGGTACTTCTGCTGTCAAGCGGAACTTCTGCCCTCAAGGGGCAATTCCGAAGGTGAGCTTCTTCCTGCGGGGCTTTGCCCCGCCCTATGCCTTTCCTATGCGCGTTTGATTTTGCCGGTGGAAGTTTTCTCAAACGGCGTATCCCGGAACTCCAGGAAATGGATTTGCTTGTAGGTAGGAAGCGTGTCGTTCTGCTGATCCAGGAAGTCCTCCACCGCGTTCCGTGCGGTCTCGGTGTTCTCCGTGGGGAAAATTTCCGCGCAGAGGAAGTTGTTTTTCTCTTTGACGCGGACCTCTTCCACGAAGGGGCAGCCCCGCAGCATCGTTTCCAGTTCCTCCGGGCTGACGTTTTCCCCGTTGGACAGGATGATCAGGTTTTTCTTCCGGCCGGTCATGTAATAATAGCCGCGTTCATCTACCTGGAATAAATCTCCCGTGTGGTACCAGCCGTCGGTCAGCACGGTGGCGGTGGCCTCCGGATCGTTGTAATACCCCATCATAATGGTGTCGCCCCGCAGGAGCAGCTCGCCATCGACGATTTTTCCCTCCATGACCTCGTCGGTGGGGCCAAGACAGGTGGGGTCGTTCACATCCAGCGGGTGGACGATGCCGTACCCGCCCGATTCCGAGGCGGAATAGACGTGCCAAAGCTCAATGTTGTGTTCCGCGAAGATCTTCACCGTATCCACCGGGAATTTGGCGCCGGCGCAGTACAGCATAGTTACCTTCCCCAGCGGTTTTTCTCCGGGCTTTGCCGTGCGCAGACGCTGGGCCATGACCTCCATCAGCTCCGGTACAACAAGCATATACTCCGGTTCTGCGGCGCGGATATACCGCATCAGATACTTGGGGCTTTCCCCGATGACGTTGGTGGAGCCACGGGGGAAGGAATCCGCCGCCGTGCCAAATCCGGCCAGATGGTGGTAGGGCATGACGGTCAGCCCAGTCACAAACGTGCGGTACGGCTTGATGGGTGTCCAGAAAGCGGTGAGCAGCCCCTTGTTGGAGAGCATGACCGCCTTCGCGTCCCCCGTGGTGCCGGAAGTGAAGATAATGGTACCCAGTTCCTCCCAACCTCTCGTGGGAAGGGGAATACCGGTGGCGGGGGCGGCGGCCTTGGCCAGAGGCGCGGCGCAGAGCCCCGCCTCTGTGGGTACGCTCTGGGACGCCTCTTCGTCGCACACCACGGTAAAGGTGTCTGTCTTTTTGCAGTATTCGGCGACTTCGTGGGGGTTCAAATCCCTGCTGAGCAGAATGGGGACCGCACCGGCCTCCATCAGCGCGCAGTAGGTGAGCATCCAGAGATAGGAGTTCTTTCCCATCAGGCCGATGTGCTGGTCGGCGTAGCCGCGGCGTACAAACTCCTCGGCCAGGGCTGCCAGGTCGCTGAAAAATTCCTCTGCGGAGACGGTCACGACCTCCCGGCCCTCCATATACTTGAACGGCGGAAGCCCCGTTTCCTTATATTTTTCTTTTGAACGCCGGAAAAACTCGTGGAACGTGGTTGGAACAGACATTTTTGGTTCTCCTTCCTGCTAAAACGGGTTGGGTGGGTTCCCTTTACTTTACGTAGTTGTTCAGAAAAGCGTCGCAGACGGGGATGAGCTTGTCGTTTTGGACGCTGTGGATCATACCCACGATCCGTTCATACTGGACCTCAACGCCTGCCTCCTGAAGCGCTTTGTAAAAGCGGTCTGATATGGCCATGGGCACCGTGGAGTCCTCCGTGCCGTGGACGATCAGGACGGGCATCATGTCGCTGCTGATGTTGTACATCACATCAAACTTGTGAATTTCTGTGATGATGTCAGAATCCTCTGTCCCATCGACGATTTCCGGGTGCTCGATGAAGTAGGTCAGGATGTCGCCTTCGCAGTAGTAGAGCAGTTGCTCCAGGTCGGTGGGACCGAAGATGTCGATGGCCGCAGTGATGGTGAAGGCATACTGCTCCGGGTCCGCCGCATATTCCTCCGCGAAGCGCAGGGCCAGCTGCGCCCCCGCCGAGTCGCCCAAGATGACGACGTTGGAGGGGTCGATCTCATAGGTCTCCGCATTGGCGACCAGATAGGAGACTGCGTCGCTGACGCACTCCACCTCTCCCATCAGGGTGGTATCCGGGTGCAGGTCATAGTCGATGGTGGCCACCACATACCCCTCCGCCGAGAAGGTGTAGAGGAAGGAGTTCAGCTCCGAGCGCTGGCCGGAGGTCCAGCTGCCGCCGTGGACGCAGACCATCAGCGGCTTTACCTCGCCGGTCTGCTGGTACGCCACGTCCATATAGCAGTTGGTGTCCTTCTCGCCGGGGCGGTAGCAAATGCTCTCCGCCGCCGTCACGTCGTCTCCGTAGGCGGTGCGAATTTCAATGTCCGAAACGTCTGTATCAGCGGCGCGGGACCGGAGAAAGAACACTGCCGCCACCACACAGCACAGTGCAAGGATTCCCACCAGAGCGAACAGCCAGACGCGCCTTTGCTTGATGCGTTCCATCGGCGGTCACACCAGCTTGTGCAGGATGAACTGCTGCAAGTCTCCCACGGTCACGATTTTGGAGAGCTTCCGGGTGGGGATGCGCACGTCAAAGGCGTCCTCCAGGTCGGAGATCAGCGCCAGGATCGCCAGGGAACTCATGCCCAGATCCTCCAGCAGCTTGGACTCCGACGTGATTTCGGTCCCCTCGCTGAAATCGAAGGAATCACGAACGATCTCGATTACTTTGTCGTTAAATTCTGCTACTGTCATTGTGTGTACCTCATTTCTGCTTGCAAATATGGGGGGAAGTTCCCCGGAGGCAAAGGGGGTTACGGCTGCGTTTACAGTTCAATGGTCACCTTTTTCCTGCCGCGTCTGCGGGATTTCCGCAGCAGCTCTCTCCCCATCTGGAGACCCGCACAGACGACTGCGATAAACACGGCACGGGCCGCGAACATCAGCACCGTTTGGAGGAAGATGCTGTTGGGGAACCATTCCAGGAATTTGTAATTGGGGAGGATGACCTTCTCAAAAGCGTGGACGCAGATGATCCAGATGTTGTTTATCCCAATGGCCGCGAAGAAGCGGTTGGCGGCGGTATCTATGGTTCTGGCTGTGAGCCAGTCAAAGAAATGCAGCAGGAGAACGGCCAGGCAGGTGAGGCCGAGGACATCCATCAGACCGCCGCTCAACTCGCCCCGGATCAGGTCGGTATGGCTGCGCAAAAAGGTGTACAGGCTCAGAACTGCCAGCACCAGCAGCGGGATCAGCGGCAGCTTTCTGTCCAGCAGGTGTTTCTCCCGGATCAGGTTGCCCAGGGCCACCCAGCCGGTGGCCATCAGGCCGATGTGGATGACAAAGGGCCACACTGCGGAGAACCGCATCATGCAGTAGCCCAACAGCGTACAGGCGAAGGAAAGGCCGTAGGTGAGCCGCCGGTCTTTCAGGTGGGACAGGCAGTTGAACAGGCAGCGGGCCTCAAAGAGCGCCCACAGGAACCACAGGATGCTGATGCTCTCCACCGGGACGCCGAACAGCGTACCGCCGCCCTCGAAGTTCAGGCCCAGCGCGTAGGTCAGAAGGAATTCTCCTCCGTGCGCCCAAAAGGAGCGGCGGCGCACAAAGGCGAGGACCAGCTTTGCCAGCAGCACCGCCGCCGCCGTGATGTAGTAGGGCTTCAGCAGTGTGCGAAAGTTGAAGGAGAGCGATTTTTTGGCAGGCGACGGGTTGAATCCGTAGCCGCTGAGCAGGAAAAAGAGCACCATGTAGGCGGAACCCAGGACCGAGAACCACCCGTAAAACACAAAATTGGAATAGAAAAATTCGCTGTTGAAGGAAATGGTGTGTACAAAGATCACCATTAACATTCCATATCCGTAAATCGCGTTGAAATAGCCCAGACCTCTCTGTGCCCGGCGTTGTTCCGACATTGGTTTATTCCTCCCCGGTTCCGTTTTTAAGCAGCGCCAGCAGCGGCTTGCGCTTCCAAATACCCGCCAGTCCCACCAGCAGGAACACCACATACCGCCAGTATCCCAGTCGGTAGAGGCCCATCATGACAAAGCAGCCCACAATCACCGTTACGGTCAGAGCGGCGAGCCGCTTTTCGGCAAACACGGGTTCCTCTACCTCGTGGCGGCGGCAGGCCCGCTTCATCACGAGGTAGTGGAGCAGGGTCAGCAGCGCATAGCTCACCAGCGTGGTCCACCCGGCGGCCAGGAAGCCGAACAGGGGAATGAAGATGGCGTTGAGCACCAGATTGGCCCCTGCGCTGATAATGGACACGGCGGGGATCAGCCGGGTCTCCCCGTAATACATCTCCACGTTGGCGAAGAGCATATACAAAAAGACGAAGAACACGCTTGCCGCCACCGGCGGGATGACCCAAATGGCGCTCTGGTATTCCCCTGTGGCCAGCAGTGCCACCAGGTCCGGCGCAAACGCTGTCATCAGGAGGACCACCACGCCCAGCATCAGGCAAATCAAGGTGGACTGCTTTCGTATCTCCCCGTAGGCGCCGGCCTTGAGCTTTTTGTACATCCAGGGGTTGTAGGAGCCGTTGATGGCGGACACCAGCAGCAGGGTCAGCGTGGCGGCGGAGTAGGCCACCGAGTAGATGGCGGTGCTGCCCGTCCCCTCGTAGTAGTTGATCATGATTCTATCTGCCTGGTTCAGCACCGTCTGAGACAGGTAATAGAAGATGAGCGGCAGGTTGAACCGCAGGGCGAATTTCCAGTAAGTCGCGTCGAAGAACTTCCCGCCCTTTTTTAGCAGGTAGACGTACAGGACCGCGCCAAATATCCCCTGCACAGCGACCGTGGCGATGATGCGGGCCTCCGCCTTGTAGGGGGTACAAAGCACCGCAACGATGGCGATGACCGGCGAAGCGATGGTGCTGGCGACGGTGACGGCCACCGGCGCCCGATAGCGGAAGTCGAACCGCTCCCGGTTGGTCCAGAGGTACAGCGGGGGGTTGAAGAAAATCTCCACGAACATCAGCCCCATCAGCAGGGAGGACAGGCCGATGAACTGGTCGATCCACCGCCGGAACAGCAGGTACACCACCAGCCACCCCAGGGTCATGACCGAAATCAGCCCCACGATGGAGGAGACGTACCCGTCCTTGTCCTCCTCGTAGCGGATCAGGCCGTTGTTCAGCCCCTCATAGGGCAGCTTCAGCGAGGTGAGGACCACCAACAGTTCAAACCAGGTCTGGTAAACGCTGTAGACGCCGTACTCCTGGGTGGTCAGCAACCGGGTGAAGATGGGGACGGTGATAAACGCAGTGCCCCGCTGGAGAAAGTTGCAGATGGTAAAGTAGATGGAGGTCTTTTTTGCGTCCGACAGCTTCCGGTAGGCGCTTTTGAGCTTGTCAGGCCACTTCATGGGAAATCCCCTCTTCCGACAGCATGACGCCGATCCAAAATCCAAAATAGACCCCGAAGGTGTTGGTGAACGCGGATTCTCCCGTACTGGAGATGATGAGGTAGATAAAACACACCAGCGCGGCGGCGTAGGCGTAGGCGTTGACCAGCCGCAGCCGGGAAAGCTGCCAGAAAATAGCAATCAGCGCTCCGCAGTAGAAAACGGTCCCCAGAACACCCGCCTCGCCCATCAGATAAGGCCAGAAGGAGTCGGAAATAAAGGAGTGGTACGTCTCCGAAATGCCCCAGATGTGGTTGATGTGGTAAAGCTCATAGACCCTGGAGTATGGCTCAGCGGAGAAGGCGGAGCCGAAGGTGGCAAAGCCTGTCCCCAGGGGGAAGTAGTCCCGGACGATTTGGAGAGCCGTGCTGCTCAGCGCTGACCGGGCCGACTCGTTCTGTAACGTGACATAATAGAACAGGATGGTGCGGATGCCCAGCAGCAGTCCCCCCGCGCCCAGCATCCCCCATATCAGGGGGCCAAAAGCGCGGCGTCGCTGGCAGATGATCAAAAAGACGAACACCATGAAAAACACGGCACAAATCGCCTTAAATCGCAGGGTGCAGAGCATGATGGCCCACAGCGGCAGCAGGCGCAACAGCACCCGGTCCCCCAAAAACTCGTACATGCGGAAGTAAACAGCGCAGATGACGCACATGACTGCGGCGCAATAGGTGTAAGCGGAATAGAACAGCTTCACGGTGCGCAGACCCATGCGGGTGTCTCCGGGGAAGAGGTGCAGCACCAGGTCCGCCAGGAACAGCACCGTCAGGCAGACCGTCACCACGTCCATCACGCGGATGAGCGCGGCGTATCGTTCCGCTTTGCCCCAGTGCATGGTCAGCAGGTATCCCACGGCGATGGCTGCCGGGAACTTCATCCACACCAGGATGTCAGAGAGAACGTTGGACAGGGGCTGGGAGCCATTCAGCAGCGTAGAGACGCCGCCCGTCAGCAGAAACAGCAGCAAGAACACCAAAATGACAAGGGTGTTTCCTTGAAACCGAAAGGTGAACTGGGTCTGGCGAAGCTCCAGAAAAAACAGAACGACCACGCTCAGCGCCACCAGTTCCTCCAAGGCCCGGAACGGACCGATCAGAGATTGCAGCAGGTCCTGCACACAAAACAGAACCAGCAGGACGCAGAGCAGAACGCCGGGATTTTTTGACTTTTGAGGTAACATTTCTCACGGTCCTTTATGGCTCTCGGAAAATAACGCCCGGATTTTCTACCAGCAGTCTCCAGGCGTATTCCTCTGAGCAGCGCCGCAGCAGATAGTCCGCGCACGCCTGGTAGGAGGCGGGACGCTGGACGGCGTGGTGACAATCGGTCCCCAGGATGTCGATCAGCCCGCCCCGGAGCAGCCGCCGGGCGGTGACGCGCTCGGTCAGCGGCGCAGGCGGCCCGGCAATGCTGCCTGTGTTCACCTGGACCCAGCCGCCTGCATCCTTTAACTGCCGGACCAGGCCGGGCCGCGCCTGAATGCAGGTGTACCGCTCCACGTGGGCCACCAGAGGCCGATAACGGTTGGCGGTCAGGATGTCCATGGCCCGAAGCATTTGGGGAAAGGGAAGGTCAGGGGCAAACTCCAGCAGCACGAAGCGGTTCCGCAGGGGACGGCACAACCCGTCCGCCAGGGCGCGGATCAATTCGCTGCTGTAAAACACCTCGTTGCCGGGCAGAATCTGCACGTTCAGGCCGATTTGTTTCGTCAGAGCCTGCACCGCCTCCAGCTGCTGCCAGTAGTGCTCCGGCGGATGCTGCCACAGCTGGGGCCGGTAGTGGGAGGTGGCGAAAATGACGCGGATTCCCTCCCCATACGCCTGCCGCAGCAGGGCCTCCGTTTCAGCCATATCTTTGGGGCCGTCGTCCAGGCCGGGGAGGATGTGGGCGTGAAAGTCGATCAGCCCGGACAGGGGTTCTCTATCGCTCATAGCCGCACTTTTCCGGCAGACGTTGGGCGAACAGCGGCGTCAGCTGTGATTGAATCTCCCGAAAATCCAGCTCTGTCTGAGAGTCGTTCAGACAGACCAGCTTGTATTTTTTCGACTGCATCACAGCCTGCACCTGGGATAAGGGGTCCTTCCCCAGCTCACAGCAGCGGCCCCAGTGGACGCTGCGGGGGATGAAGTTGCCCGTGCAGAGATTCCAATACTTAAAAATCCAATGAGACAGGTCGCTGCTGCTGCGGAAACGGTTGGATGCGCAGCGGAGCAGCTGCTTTTCCGCCACGCTCCACACCTGGTCGAAGGTGGACTTGCGGTGGGAAGTGGCAAAGTGCAGGTCCTGAAACCCGGAGAAGTATTGGAAGGGGGTCAGCAGAAGGTTGCTCACAAAATATTTCCCGTAGCAGGGACGGTAAAACTTTCCGGCATACCGTTTGAGGACGGCGGATTTTTGGAAGTTCTGGTTGAGGACGGCCATGTTGTTGAGCATGGTGTGGGGGAACACGTCCTCCGGGTCCACGCCGTCGATGGTCGTCATGGACGGAATTTCGCAGGGGACTCCGTCCCGGAAAAAATCAGAGGGATGAACCGGAGCGAACAGGTACATATCGTCGTTGAACAGGACGAAGTGTTCTGACAGGTCCGGGATGCGGTTCAGGAACAGCTCAATCACGTTGGAGTTGAAGGTGGGCAGGTATTCCGCCGGGATGTAGTCGCTGTGCCGGACAAAGCGCAGCTTGGGGTGGTCCAGGTTCAGCCACGGGGGACACTGCCCGTTGGTGACGAAAAATACCCGGTTCACCCAGGGGGCGTATTGCTCCACGCCCCGGAACCAGTAGCGCAGCCAACCCCAGTCCCGATAGCGGTTGTCGGTGCTGCCGTTGTCCTGATCGGCGGGGCAGTACCGGGCCTTTTGGGTCAGCCACTCCGGGTCCGACCCGTCCACCCAGGTGATTACAAAGTCGATTTTTTCAGACAAGGGATGCCTCCACAGTTTTGCCCACGGCAGGGGATGTGCCTCTTTTCGGTTCTAAGGGGTGCGGCAGGGGAGAAAGCGGATGCTCACGGGAGCGTTTCCGCAATCGCCATGTAGTAGTCCTCCAAAGCGGAGTGAGCGCTCTTGATATTGTACCTGGTGGAATGATAGGCTTCGCCGCCCCGGACCCGCGGCTCTGTTTTGCAGGACAGGATGGTCTCGGCCCACTGCTCCGGCGACTGTTCCAGCGAGAGAAAGACGGTTTTCTCGCTGATTTTTACCTCGTTCGGCACTTTATCCGAGAAAACGCAGGGCAGGTCAGAAAACTGCGCTTCGATCCCCACTACGGGGACGCCTTCAAACAGGGAGGGCAACACCAGCACGTCCATAGCCTGGTACAGCTGGTCCACGTTGCCGCAGCTGCCCAAAAAACGCACGCGGCCGCTGACGCCCAGTTCTTGGGCCTGCCGCCGAATCGCGTGTTCCTTTTCTCCCGTTCCAACCAGGAGCAAAAGGGCGTTGGCTTCTGTTTCAAAACGCTTGCGAAAATTTTCAGCAGAAAATGGTGATTTTTTTGTTGGGAGAGCCGTCCCACATGGCCGACGACAAATTCCGACTGGGAGATGCCCAGCTCCGTGCGTATTTTCTCGCGGGTCTCCGCGTTGAACAGGAACCGGTCCCCCTCGATGGCGTTGGGAATCACAGTGAAGTCCTCGGCCCCGAACAGGAAATTTCCCGCCTCCTGGCCACAGGCGCAGCGATAGTTTGCTACGGTAGACAGTTTTCCTTTAAAAAAGAGCTTGAGCGGGTATTTATAATCCAGGTCGATGGAGGTGTTGTGGCTGTGGGCAATGCGCACCGGGACGTCGGCCTCCTTCGCGGTCAGCAGCGGAAGATAGCTCATGGAGTCGATGTGCGCGTGGATGATTTGGTATTCCGGATGATCGCGCCAAAACTGTTCCATATAGCGGAAATACGCAGGGTAGTTTTGGGGCAGCAGCCGCGGCGCATAAAACACCCTGCCGCCCAGCGCCAGGATCTCGTCGTCGTAGTCGCTTTTTTCCGGCCGGTGGGTCAGAAAATCGAACTGGAGCCTGGTGCGGTCCATGCTGCGGTAATAGTTCATCAGTATGGTTTCCAGCCCGGCTCTGTGCATATTATTAACGCACTGTAATACTCGTATCATTTTTTCGTGCTCGCTCTGTAGATCTCCAGGGTCTGGTCCACGATAGTGTCCCATTGATATTCCCCGCAGACAAACTCGGAGGACCCCCCTTTCCCCTTTGACAGTCTTTCACTGCGGCCCCGTTGTTGCACAAGGTCTGCAATGTCTCCCGCAGGATCGCCGTATCGCCCTGTGGGAAGGTCATGCTGTGGCCACCCAAAACGGAGGCGCGCTCCGCAATGTCCGGCGTGACACAGCAGCAGTCGTAGCTCAGCGCCTCCAGCAGAGTCAGCGGCATTCTCTCCACGTCGCTGGGCAGCACTATAGAGGTAGGCGTTGCGGTACAGTTTCTCCACGAACTGGTCGGATGCGGAGGACCCGCCCGCGATGACAAGCCGTTTGTCGGTCTGTACGCCTCGAAAGGCGTCGATCAGGGCGGCAGCGCCTTTTTTCCGGCACAAGCCGACCCAGGCAGAGAAGGGAAAAGCCGCCTGGACGCGCATTTGCGCCGGAGCAGCATTTTTGACATCGAAAGGGATTTTCATCATATGTTCTTGCTTATGTGCGTTTTTATCCGCAATTTAACTGTTTTTTATGACGAATAATCGACCGATTGCCACCCCTTTATGCACGTGATACCTATTTTACACCAGTTCATAGAAATTTACAATAGCTGTTTGCTGGAAATGGTTCGCCCAATATTCCCAAAATTTCTGTGGTTTTATCGCCGCTTTTTGTCACAGGGACGTGAAAATGCACGGTTTCACTTTTCTAAAAGACCCCCATCCAGCTTCCCTGTCCAGGCTGAAAACACCCAGGAACCCTTTTCGCCCTGCAACATAGGATAAAATGTGACCGGCCTCAACAGCCGGGCGCAAATTTCCTGAATCGTTGGAGGTACTTTTTATGGGATGCTGCAATAATGGCTGCGGCGGCGGGGGCTGCCTGTGGATCATCATCCTCATCATCATCCTCTTCTGCTGCTGCGGCGGAGGCTGGGGCGGCTGCGGCAATGGCTGTGGCTGTGGCAACGGTTGTGGCTGCGGCAACGACTGCGGCTGTGGCTGCTGAGGAACCCCTGTGAAGCGTCTCCGGCAGACGCCGGGGATGTAACAAGCAATACAAAAGAGGCGGGGCTGCGGCCCCGCCTTTGGATTTTCTATGGCATGTTTACATTGTATCCGATTTTAAGTAGACCCGCACATTGTCCCGAAAGCGGCCTTCGGCAACATATAATGGTAGAGGGCCTGATAGTCCGTTGCAATCTGCCCCGCCGAGGGCGCAGCACCCAGGGTCAGAAGCACATACTCCACGCCAAAGAGCCACACCGTTGCGGAGGACAGCGCCGCCCCATTCCGCCGATAAAAGGCCACCCGCCGCTCTCTGATGCTCAGGTCGGCGGGATTTGCCGCGCCCTGTGGATTCTCCGATTCGATGAGGAGATAACAGCCCTCCGGCAGTGTCTGACGCAGATGCCGCAAAATCGCCCCGCCGCAGCCGGTCCCCCGGAACCGGGGCAACACCGCGAAATAATCCAGCAGCAGGGCTGGATTGTCGGGAGCCTGTGCCAACACATAGTAGCCCGTCAGCGTTTCGCCCCGGTACGCGCCCCAAAGGGTGTTGATACCCTGGCCCTCCAGGTCCGCCAGCAGCTCCTGGGGTTTCAGCTCCGAAGGGGGAAAGTCCCGCTCCATCTGCTCGTAATAGAGGGCTGTCCACTCAGACCGGGCCAGGCGGCGGAAACGCCAGCTCGCCAGTTTCGCTCCTTCGCTCATCGCGCTGTGGCTTCCACAGAGGCGATTTTCAGCCCCACGCCGTTCTGCCGGGCCAGATCCTCCGTCTTGTCGATGAGCTTTCGGCTGTTGCCGTTGATAAGGTCCGCCGCCAGCCGATCCTTTTGCTCCTGGGAGAGGGTGGAGAGCACCCGCTTCGCCATGCCGGTGGACATGCCGTTGGAGAGCAGCATCCCCACTGGGTTCCCGCTCTGGCGCAGCTGCTCCCCCATTTGAGGCAGCAGGTTCAGCAACGTCTCATAATCTACTTCGCTGATTTCCAACTCCAGTTTTATCATAACAAGAAATCCTTTCCAATGCTCACAGGCTGACCTGGATCATCGCATGGTGGACGGCGGGCAAAAACTTTTCCACAATGTCCGCCGTTTTCAGCTTCAGGCTGGAGGTGTTGATGCAGGGGTGACAGCCGAAGTATTCCTGCTCCAGCACCGCCCGGTCCACTACCAACTGCACCTGGTTCTCTCGGTCGTATTGCAGTCCCATCACCGAGACGCTGCCCGGCGTCACATTCAGCAGCCGCTCCATGTCCTCCGGTGTGCCGAAGGACAGCCGGGCCACCCCCAGCTGGTGGGACAAATCCTTGGTCTTAAAGGGCTTGTCGCCGGGCATCAGCATCAGGTAAAATTTTGTCTTTTGCCGGTTGCAGAGAAACAGATTCTTGCAGATCAGTACCCCCAGCACCGCGTCAATGACGTTGCACACCTCCATGGTGTCCGCCGGGGCGTGGTCGGTGCGCTGGTAGGCAATGCCCAGCCGGTCCAGCAGGTCGTAGGTCTCCCGTTCCTTGTCCAGCCGCCCTGTGCAGTCAGCGGGCCGCCCGTTGTAAAGCTCCATCGTATGTCCACCTCTTAAATAAGCTCATTTACGTCGTTTCTTCGTACTTATGCGGCCTGCACCGCAGAAAACGCCGCTGTACAGTCCTCAACAGACACTATTATAGGCACTTCCCCCGCCGTTGGCAAGTCCGCCATTGTAAATTTCGTCTCGTAAGGGAATCCCACTTGACGGCGGCGAACGGTTTGGCTATAATGAAACCTGCTTTTGAAATCGTGCCGCGAGGGGCACAGAGAAACCCGGTGGAGGGAAGCAGGATGAACGACATTCAAATCAGAAAGGTCGCCTTTGGAGGCTATCACCGGGAGGACGTGGAAAAGGTCCTCAGCCAGTGGCAAAGCACCGCCGCACAGCAGAAGGAGGCCCTTCGGACGGCCCAGGCGGAGCGGGACGCTTTGGTGACAGAGCGGGAGGCCCTGGGTCAGACGTGCGCCGACCTCCGGGCAGAGCTGGAGGAGAAAAATCGGGAAAACGCCGCGCTCCAGAATGAGAAGGCGGCGCTCCAAACGTCGCTGGACGGAAAGGCCCAGGAGAACAGCCATCTGACCCGTATGCTGCGGGAGGTGCAGCAGTCCTGCGACGCGCTGGCGAACGAGCTGAACACCCAGGAGGCGGCGTTGGACGAGCAGCGCCACCTGTTCGACGAACTGCTCCAGGAATATGGCAAGCTGGAGAGCAAGCTGGAACGCTGCAACCAGGTGGGACGGCTGGCAAAAGAGGGCGGCAGCAAGGCGGCGCAGGCGCTGACCGGCGTGGCCGCTCAGCTCCAGGAAATTCGTTCCCAGGTGCAGGAGGTAGACGCGGCGCTGGACCGGGACGGGCTTGTCAGCCAGTGAGACGGCCCGCGTGTTCCCCGACAAAGGGGAGGCGGTTCCGATGGAATCCCACAAAACGGAATGTATGGTGAGAACGTGCAAAATTTCCCGCCACCTGTGGCGAAATTTCTCAAAAAAGTTTGTCAAACCCCGTTGAAAATCCAGAGGCAAGCCGCTATAATAGGAGCAGATGGTCATGGGGGCAGTCTGCGCCCCTTTTGTGATACGTCAAAAAGGTTAAATAAGCGGCCTTTTGGAAAGACTAACGTAACTCGAAACTCAAAACTGTTCAGGAGTGTGGATAATGAGCGTTGCAAAGGACATCGGTATCGATCTGGGTACTGCTTCCATTCTGGTCTACGTCAAGGGGAAGGGCGTCGTCCTCCAGGAGCCTTCCGTCGTAGCCATCGACAAAAACACTGGCAAGCTGCTGAAGGTCGGCAGCGAGGCCCAGAACATGCTGGGCCGCACCCCCGGCAACATTGTTGCCATGCGTCCCCTGCGGGAGGGCGTCATCTCTGACTACGATATGACCGAGCGTATGCTGCGGGAGTTCATCCGCAAGGTGGCTCCGGTCCACTTCTTCAAGCCCCGTGTGGTCATTTGCGTTCCCTCCGGTATCACCGAGGTGGAGGAGCGCGCCGTCATCGACGCGGGCATCCAGGCCGGCGCCCGGAAGGTCTACCTCATCGAGGAGCCGGTGGCCGCCGCCATCGGCGCGGGCATCGACATCGCCAAGCCCGACGGCCACATGATCGTGGACATCGGCGGCGGCACCACCGACGTGGCGGTTATCTCCCTGTCCGGCGTGGTGGAGTCCGCCTCCATCAAAGTCGCTGGCGACGAGTTCAACGACGCCGTGGTCAAATACATCCGCCGCAAGCACAACGTCCTCATCGGCGAGCGTACGGCGGAAGAGCTGAAAATTTCCATCGGCTGCGTGTTCCCCCGGGAAGAGGAGCAGTCCGTGGAGATCAAGGGCCGCGACCTGATGACCGGTCTGCCCTGCACTTTCTCCGTCACCTCCTCCGAGATGATCGAAGCCTTCGAGGAACCCACCCAGCGCATCCTGGAGTCCATCCACAGCGTTCTGGAGCGCACCCCGCCTGAGCTGGTGGCCGACATCTCCACCAACGGCATCGTTATGACCGGCGGCGGCTCCCTGGTCTGGGGCTTCGACAAGCTCATCGAGTCCCACACCGGCATTGAGACCCGCGTGGCAGACGACGCCATCTCCTGCGTGGCCTTCGGCACCGGCAAGAGCCTGGACGACCTGGCTTCCATGCAGGACGGCACCATGAACCTGTCCCGCCGGAAGCAGATGAACAGCTGATTTTCACAAAAAAGTTTCTCCCCCGCCTGGTTGGGCGGGGGAGTTTTACTATGGAGCTAAAAGGTGCCTATTCGTTGTTATAATATTGCAACTCTGAACATCTGAAAAATCAGCATCATTGGTAACTATAAAAGCGCCAACTTTATTCATTTCATATCCGTAGTAGCGATCATTAAAATCGAATGTTTGCGGATTATTGAACAAGAATGGTATGTCACCAGAAAAAGAGGAAAAACCACTATCCACAAAATCAAAAACCGGCTTGATTTGACGTATGATAATGTACTTGAGTTCGTTTAGAATGTCAGAATACTCTGCACTTAGTTTAAATGTTTGCTTGAAATAGGACTTGGTGTGCGACCAGCCATTCAAGGAGGCAAGTCTATGAAACTCCCTTTGAATGTAAGTGTTTACAAATTCTGATAGCAAGACATCATTCATGAGTAATTTCGCGTGCGACCTAACAATTCTGGTCATTAGAGTCGAGTACGGACCTATTAATGAAGCATCGTAGGAACCATTTGTATAGTGCATATACATTAAGATGTTGCAATCTAAAAAATAAATTTCTCCCTCCTTCGGCATATGTGTATTCGCATCTAAAATCGCCATAAATAACCTGCTCCAATCATAAAAACTCGTCCAATGCATCCGACACACTTTCAGGATTTGCGTAGAAATCTTTAGCGCGTGAAATAACTCTTTGCAAAATGAACATATCTTCTTGACACAGATTGATGATTTTAAGATTTCCGTTCAAAAACTGGCTATCATAATCTTTGTACAACGCGCCTATAGCGTTATTGAGGAACGTTGAAAGGATGGTTTGCATCCCACTGAAATCAACTTCAACCTTCTCGTTTTCAGAAAAACCTTCCACTATTTTAGCGTGGATTCTATCTCCCTGCTGCATATCGGTTGCTCGATCACCAATTTCCTGTAGCACACTAATAATCATATTTCCCTCCTAGTTTTCTTAAAATAACAGTTCAGAATTTGATGGTACATCATGTATATATAGATTAGTATCGTTTTGATCTATTTCTATATTCACGATTGTCCCAGGGAAAACTTGCTCAAATTCTCTTTTTCCTTCTGCTCCATTATTGATTTCCCAAAATTCCCTGCCGGAAATTATTTGAAATTTTCCTTTGTTGTAACTAATGAAATCTTTCATTAACGATAGACCAATTCCCCCAGTTGTTCCTCTTTTAGTAGAATGATTGGGCTGGACTGCCCATGAAATGCTGTTGTCTGGAAGGACAGCATCCATTTCCGTTAAATAAGGTATCACGTTTTCTTGGAAAGTTCTTCCTAAATTTACAATAGTAAAATCCATTTTATGATAGTAAGGATAATACTGTCCACAAGTGTATACATATGCGCAATTTCCGTGAATCTGCGCATTTCCAAATAACTCTTGTATATACGAGCTAATTGCTTTTTTTACAGCTAAATCCATACTGGGAAAGTATCCAATTAACTCATCATCCATGTAGTGGCTAAAGTTGTATGTATCATTAGCTTTAAACACTTTAAAAGGAATTACTGTTTCAGAATCATGAGGACAATATTCTAAATTGAAACAATGCTTACCAAATCCATTCCGAACAAACAATTTCGTCAATGTACAATCATGTTGATTGCGATATATGCTTGTAACGCCTTTTTGTCGTCCTAATTCTACAATAGCATAAAGTGCAGGTAATAAATTCGCGTCAAACCATGTATTCTCTTTGAAATTGAGCACTACAGATGTATCTTGTGTACAAATATTATATATACTTGCAAGATTTAATAAATCTCTATAACCTGTATAGTTGCTCTTTATCGATTTTGGAATGATTATCTGTATTGTCATTTCTTCTCTTTCTTCGCCAATTCAGTTAGCCTTCTTTTGATAGCTGCAAAAATAATCAGCAGAAACTACAAGAGTACTATGAAACCGAGTTACTACACTTATATTGGCACCTACTATATACTATGCTATTATACCCTAATAATGAAATAATGGCAAGGCTAATTTGCCATTTTAATTTATAGAATCAGTTTTTTAGCATCAAGTTCACCCTATTCCCAATTTGAACAAAAACGATGCTTTACTATTATTTCTGCCGAATCGGGTGCTGAATCACCGTTTTCTGCTTCTCTGGGGCGGTTTTGCGGGGATCGCTGAGATAAATCTCGTGGTGGAGCCTCTGGTCGTTAATGTCCAGCGCGTACCCCTGAGCGGTCATAAATTCGTGCATCCGCCGAACGGTGGCCGGTTCCTCATCGTAGGGACCGATGTGCATACACTGGACGCACAGCCCCTCGTCAACGGTCAGGAACTCCACCGGGGAGAAGTCGGTCTTTTTCTTCCGGGTGGCCTCGGCCACGGCCCAGTCGAAGTCCGCCTTGGTAACGAAATCCGGCAGACGAATAACGGAAATGAACCGAAAGTCCTCTTTTCGGCTGTAGTCAATGTCTGCGTCCTGGCCCGGCTGCTGCCAGAAGCCCTCCAGCGGCGGCACCACGTAGTCGAAATAGCCCTCGATGGTGTGACTGCCCTTTTTACTCATTTTAATGGTATAGGCCACCCCATAGAGCAGACCAATGGAGGCTTTGTAAGCGCCGTCCATGGCGTTGGGGTCGCCGACGCCGAGGACGGCCAGGTAATTCATGGGTGGAACGGTGACGATACCCGGCGTTTTCTTGGGCAGATAGAACTCTTTGTACTCTTTTTTGTAATCAAAGGCTATAGCGGGCGCTCCTCTCTGTCAGATCCAGGCGTCCTCCACTTCATGGTTCTTCCGGCGGGTCATCAGGGAGTTGAACACCTCCGGCACGGTCTTGCCCTCGTAGAGCACCTCGTAGGCCGCTTGGGTGATGGGCAGCTCCACGCCGTACTTTTTCGCCAGCTGCATCCCCGTCTCGGCGGCGTAGTAGCCCTCCACCACCGCGCCAATGCGCTTCACCGCCTCCTGGGGTTCCACCCCCTGGCCGATGAGGATACCCGCCCGGTGGTTCCGGGAGTGAACGCTGGTGCAGGTGACGATCAGGTCGCCCACGCCGGTCAGTCCGGCAAAGGTCCGCTGGTGGCCGCCCATGGCGCTGCCCAGCCGGGCGATCTCCGTCAGGCCGCGGGTCATCAGCATGGCGCGGGTGTTATCCCCGTAGCCCATGCCGTCCACCACGCCGGCGCACAGGGCGATGACGTTTTTCAGCGCCGCGCCGATCTCACAGCCCACCACGTCGGAGGAGGTGTACACCCGGAAACGGGGGGACATGAAGATGTCCTGCACCCGCTCCGCTGCCTCCTTGTTCTCAGAGGCGGCGACAATGGCGGTGGGGATGCCACGCCCCACCTCTTCGGCGTGGGTGGGACCGCACAGCACCACCACTGGGCAGCTCGCGTCCACCTCGGACTCGATGACCTGGCTCAGCCGCAGGGTGGTGCCTTTCTCGAAGCCCTTGCCCACGCTGACCACGATGGTGCCGGGCCGAATCAGCTTTGCCAGCTGCGCGGCGGTGCTGCGCACCGCGAAGGAGGGGGTGGCCAGAATGACCACTTCGCTGTCCGTCACACAGGACATATCCGCAGTCAGCTCCAGCTCCGCCGGGAGAGGGACCCCCTTGAGCATGGGGTTTTCGTGGTTGGCCTGGAGTACGTCGCTCTCCTCCTGGCAGTAGGACCAGAGTACGACCTGGTTGCCGTTTTCCAGCAGCAGCAGGGCCAGAGCGGTGCCCCAGCCGCCGGAGCCTAAGACGGTGATTTTCATATGGTTCCTCCATTCCGCATTGGCAGCTATTAGCTGTTAGCTGCTAGCTATTAGTCAGGATAGTGCTTGCTGTTTCGTCAGGAGTTTTATCCGGCAGTTTCTTGAACCAGCATTCAGCGACTGGCACCCCTCTTGCCTCCGCCGTCAAGCGGCACTTTCGCTTCGCTCCCTGCCCTGAAAGGGGAGGAGGGCCGCCGCCTTTGGGCGGTGGCGGAGGGGTTTCCCGCCAGAATCACTGATAAGAATGATTCAAAGGAACAACTGTAAAAGTTAGCAGCTTCTGGCTAACAGCCAAGAGCTAAAAGCTAACAGCTAAACTACTCTTTTTTAAACTCGAACTTATTTTCGTTCCCCTGGGCGATGCGTTTGGCATTGTCCCGGTGCCGCACGACGATGAGTACTCCCGCGACACAAGCCAGCCCCACCACCGGCAGGTTCCCATAGATGAACCAGCAGCAGATGGGGAACAAAATCGCCGCAACCATGGACCCCAGGGACACCCAGCGGGTGATGGCGACCAGCACCACAAAGGCCCCCAGGCAGATCAGCGCGATGCGCCAGTCCATGCACAGGATGACCCCCGCACCGCAGAGAACGCCCTTGCCGCCCCGGAAGCCAAACATACAGGGGAAGGAGTGGCCCAGGATGCAGAAGATGCCCCCCAGCAGCTTGCCGATGACCGGCCAGCCCAGGAAAGTCCCCAGCAGCGCCCCGCCCAGCAGGACGGAAATCACCGCCTTGGCAAGGTCGCCCAAAATCACAAAGACGACCTTCCCTTTGCCAAAGACGCGGTAGAAGTTGGTCAGACCTGCGTTGCCGCTGCCGTGGTTGCGCACGTCGTCGTGGAGGATATATTTAGAGATAATCAGCGCCGAGTTGCAGCAGCCCAGCAGATAGGAAACCACTGCGACAATGGCAATCAGACCAACGGTCATGGGCAACGCTTCGTTCATCAGGAATCCTCCTCCTTGTCCCCCTTTTGCCGGATAATCAGGCGAATCGGTGTGCCGTCCAGCCCAAAGGTGTTTCTAATTTGGTTTTCGATATACCGCTGATAGGAAAAATGGAACAGCTTGGCCTCGTTGCAGAAGCACACGAAGGTGGGCGGCTGCACTCCCACCTGGGTCATATAGTAGATTTTCAGGCGGCGGCCCTTGTCGGTGGGGGGCTGGACGCGGGTGGTGGCCTCCGCCAGCACCGAGTTCAGCACGCCGGTGCGGACCCGCAGCAGCGACATCTCGTGGACCCGGTTGATGAGTTCAAACAGCTTGTTCACCCGCTGGCCGGTCAGGGCCGAGATAAAGAGGATGGGCGCGTAGGGCATATAGGACAGGTCCCGGCGGATGTCGTCGGTCATGCGGCGCATAGTCTTGTCGTCCTTCTCAATGTCGTCCCACTTGTTGACCACGATGATGGAGGCTTTGCCCGCTTCGTGGGCCAGCCCTGCCACCTTAGTGTCCTGTTCCGTGACCCCTTCGTGGGCGTCGATGAGGATGAGGCACACGTCCGCCCGGTCGATGGCAAGGGTGGCCCGCAGCACGGAGAACTGCTCCACCCGGTCGTTGACCTTGGACTTTTTCCGCATCCCTGCCGTGTCGATGAAGCAGTATTTGCCGAACTGGTTCTCGAAGAAGCTGTCCACCGCGTCCCGGGTGGTGCCAGCCATGTCGGAGACGATGACCCGCTCCTCGCCCAAAATCCGGTTCACCAGAGAGGACTTGCCCACGTTAGGCTTGCCGATGACCGCCACCTTGATGACGTCGTCGTCCTCGTCCGCCTCCTGGTCCTCCGGGAAGTAGCGCACACACTCCTCCAGCATATCGTCCACGCCGATGCCGTGGATGGCGGAGACGGCGATGGGGTCGCCCAGGCCCAGGTTGTAGAATTCGTAAATGTCGGGGTTCAGCGCCTTCGCGCCGGTGGAGTCGGCCTTGTTTGCCACCAGCACCACGGGCTTTTGGGACCGGCGGAGCAGGCTTGCCACGTCCAGATCGGCGGCGGTGACGCCGGTACGGATGTCGCAGACCAGCACGATGACATCGGCGTTCTGAATGGCGATCTCCGCCTGTCCCCGCATGAACTGCAAAATCTCGCTGTTGTTCTGGGGTTCGATACCGCCGGTGTCCACAATGGTGAACTGCCTGCCGCACCACTCGCAGTCGGCGTAGAGCCGGTCACGGGTGACGCCGGGGGTGTCCTCCACGATGGAGAGCCACTGACCCGCCAGCTTATTAAAGAGCATGGACTTGCCCACGTTGGGCCGTCCCACGATTGCTACCAAAGGTTTTGCCATATCGTCACTTCCTTATGGGCACCACCGTACTGTAGGACGCACAGTAGAACATATGGGTAGTGCAGTCGATAAAATTGAATAAAAAACTTATCTATCTGGATTATACCGGAAATACTCGTCGTCCTCCGGGAAGAAGTCCGCGTCCTCCGGTTCTTCCGCGCCCTCTGTCTCCAAAATCGCGTCCAGCAGCTTGAAGCCGTCCTGGGCCACAAAGGTGACGGGGACGCCCAGCGCCTCCTCCACCTGTTCCACCGTCACATCGTCCAAAAAGACGTTTTGGTGGTAGCGAAGCATACAGTCGGGCAGCAACAGCCGCTCTCCCAGCTCTTTGCCCTTTAGCTGGGCAATCAAATCCCGGCCCGTCACCAGTCCGGCCACGGTGATCTCAGGGCCGAAGAAGTCGTTGCGGATCTCGTACACACGGCCCTCACCGCCGAACTGGGCGGTGGCCTCTGCTGCCAGCCGGGTGAGCAGGGGAGCGGCGGCCCGTCCTGTCGCCATGGAGAAGGGCCGGACGGTCACTTCTTCCCCTTCCATCATCCGCAGCGCCCCGCGAAACTCCACCTGAAGCAGCCGCAGCATACCCACGCCGTTTTCCAACTGGCAGTAGTCCTCGTAAAATTCATCGGAGGGCAGCTCCCGCTTCGCCAGCAGGTAAAACTCGTCGCTGCACCAGAACATCCGGCGGCCAAACTCCGCCAGACACCGGTCGCCGTAAGCCTCCACCATGTCCAGCACAGCGGCGGCTTCCGCCTGGGTGTAGGTGCGCAGGGGGTACAGCCCCTCCCGGTACTTGGTCAGGCCCACCGGGACGATGGCGACGCTGGCGACTCCGTTTCGCATGGCGGTCAGGTCGTTCATGGAGCGCTCCAGCGCCGGGCCGTCGTTGACGCCGGGGCAGGCCACGATCTGGCAGTTCATCTGGATGCCCGCCTGGGCGAAGCGGCGCATGATGTCGATGGAGCGCCCGGCAAAGCGGTTGCCCATCATCTTCACCCGCAGCTCCGGGTCAGTGGTGTGGACGGAGACGTTGATGGGGGAGATGCGCAGGTCGATAATGCGCTGGATCTCCCGCTGGGAGAGATTGGTCAGGGTGATATAGTTACCCATCAGGAAGCTGAGCCGTTCATCGTCGTCCTTGAAATACAGCGTGTCCCGCAGGCCCGCCGGCATTTGGTCCACAAAGCAGAAAATGCAGCTGTTGGCGCAGCGGTGGCACTTGTCCATCAGATACGTCTCAAAGTTCAGCCCCAGCTCCTGGCCCTCCCGTTTGCGGACGCGGAGTTTTCGTTCCTGTCCGCTCTCATCGGCCAGAGTCAGCGTCAAGCGGGTGTCGTAGGTATAAAATTTGTAGTCCAGCACGTCCACGATGGGATTGCCGTTGACCGCCCGCAGCTCCTCGCCGGGGCGGATGCCCGCCCGCTCCGCCGGGGAACGGGCATCGACCGATGCAATTTTGGTACTCACTGACGTTCTTCCACTCCGCGCTCAGAGAATGTTCCCTGAAAAATTCCTTGAATTATCCCCGATGCTCAACTCATTGCGCATTTTGATAGCCATTATTCGGGGCGCTGCCTTTTCAGCGCAGCGCCTTTTGTTTGCAGTGCCAGGCTAACAGCTAACGGCTAATAACTAACAGCTTATTTTACCCCATTTCTGCGCAAAAGTAAAGAGCCTGCCAAACAGCAGACTCTCGACTTCGTATCCGGCAACACAGGGGTCACTCCACCTCGGCGTTGGCCTCTACCTTCGCGTAGGAGCGGCCATTGTACATGCCGCAGGCGGGGCAGATGCGGTGGGGCAAACGGTACGCGCCGCATTCGGGGCAGCGCACCAGCTGGGGAGCGGTCAGCTTCCAGTTGGCGCGGCGTTTGTCGCGTCTTGCCTTGGACACTTTTCTCTTAGGGACTGCCATTGTATGACACCTCCTCGTCCGTCTTTTCCAAAAATCAATCGTCGTCCTGCTCCAGAAGCTGGGCCAGCACCGCGAACCGGGGGTCTAATTCCGGCTTGCAGGTACAGGGGCCTTCATTCAGGTCCGCGCCGCACCGGGGGCAGCGGCCCTTGCAGTCCTCTTTACACAGGTTTTTTGTATCGAGAGCGAAAATCAGCTCATCGCTCATCACTGGGTCCAGCTCCAGCCCGGAGCCGTCCAGGAGGATGATCTCGTCGTCCTCCTCGTTCTCCAGTTCAGTGGCCAGGGTCCAGTGAATGGGAAGCTCCAGCACCCGCTGGAAGGGCTTGCCGCAGCTGTCGCAGTGCAGGTGCAGGTTGGTGACCGCCTCCGCCTCCAGCTCCAGCAAACCGGCCCGGTTGCGGACGACGCCCTCGATGCGCACCGGCTCCGCAAAGGGCCGCTCCCCATAGAAATCCAGCTCAGACAGGTCCATTTCATGCTGAAACGGAAGGACTGAGCCGGGAACATGAATGATGTCTTTGAGTTCCAGTCTCATAGCAAACCTCGCAAAACGATACGATTTGTATTGTAACGCAAGTTGTTCTACTTGTCAACCGCTTTTTTCACAAAGAATTGGGCTGCGCCGGAAAATTCCCCGGCGCAGCCCTGCGCTTGCCTTTTGCCGTCTTACGCTGGCAAACCGAACCGTTAGCAGCGATTACCCGGCGTTGAACAGCGCGGAAAGGGTGTCCTCGTGCTCCTGGAAGATCTCCAGCAGGAAGGTATTCCAGTGGCGGGCGTCCTGAGTGGAGCTGCCGAACACGTAGTCCTCCTGGCCGTAGTCGATGACGTCAAAGCCGGGCATGGCTTTGCTGGCCCCCGCCGTCCGGTAGGAGACGGCGTCCGCCAGGGAGAAGGAAACGCTGGTCACGTCGCTGGTGTCCACCCAGCTGCTCAGGTCGGTGCCGGTGGCCTCGGTAGCGGTGCCATTGGCGGTCTGGGTCTCGGCGGCGGGAGTCTCCACTGTCACGCCGTCCGCGTACTCGGCGTACATCTGGTCCACATACAGGGAGAAGGAGCTGCTCAGCACCTCAGAGGGCACATGGCCGCCATCCCACTGCCACTCAATGGCGCAGTCGGTGCCGCTGTTCAGCCAGGCCAGCTGGAGGTTCAGGGAGGTGAACATGGACATATCGCCCTCAGAGGCGCCCATGACGATGCGGGTCCAGGCGGGGCTTTCCGTCCCCTCGTCGCCGATATAGTTCAGCGGGTTGTACAGGGAGACGATGTTGTTGCCGTACTCGTCCCCGGCCTCGATTTCCGCGATGTCGGCGGCGTAAGCCTCCACCATCTCCTCATAGGTGGAGTAGTTGGCAGAGTCGGTGCTGCTGCCCGCTGCCTGGGTGGTGCCCGCGTCGGGGGTACCCACGGTCATGGTGTCGCCTGCGCTGTCCACATTCTCGTTCTGAGTGGCGCTGTCGGTGTCGCCGGTCTGGTCGGGCAGTTCGCCATCCGCGTCGCCGGGCATCTCGCCGCCCATGTCGCTGGGCAGACTGCTGCTGTCGGCGTCAAAGTCGCCGCCCATGTTGCCGCCTCTGCCGCCACCGGAGGGCAGGTCGCTGGTGTCGATGTCGCCCAGGGTGCTGGTGTCCCCATCAGGCAGCTCACCTCTGCCGCCGCCATCGGTCTCGCCGCCTGCGAAGTCCGCCGCGCCGTTCATGCCGCTGGGCAGGTCGCCCGTCTTGCCGCCGCCGGAGCTGGCGGTGTAACGGCCCTCCAGGAAGGCCGCGGCCTTGTCCTCGGTGGTCATGGCGGCCACTTCGTCATCGGAGAGGGCGTTGCCGTCCTCGTCGAACCACGTCCAGCCGTCGGCGTAGTCCAGATTGTCCAGATACCACTGGAGGTTGGAGACAAACTCCGCCAGGTACAGGTCGAGATAGGTGCCGCCGTAGCCGTTGGTGTCGGCGTACAGCTCCTCATCGTACTCGATGGTCAGGGCAACGGTGCTGGTCAGCTCGCCGTCCCCGTCCAGGTCAAAGCCCACATCGGCCTCGGCCACGGTCAGATTCTGCTCGTTGATATAGTCCATATAGGATTCAGAGAGGTACTCTGCCAGCTGCGCCTGGAAGTCGGAGCCGAATTCGTAATCGGTATCCAGATAATACTCAAAGGCCAGAGCCATATCCGCCTCATACAGGGAGGTGATGGCGCTGTAGGCGATGCAGCCCCAGGCCCCATCGGACAGCTCCACTTCCTCGCCGTCAATGGTGACGGTGGTGGAATAGCTGCCATCCTCGGTCAGGTAGCAGCCCACGGCCCCCACTTCCGCCTGATAGGGGTAGAAGTCAGAATTGTTGGAGGTGGCGGCAAACATGGTGGCATGTGCGCCGCCGCCGGAGCCGCCGGTGGAGACGAAGTAGTCCACGCTGCCGGGAAGATTGCCCAGCAGGATGTTGTACTTGACGAACCGGGTTGCCGCCTTCTGGTCAGAGAGGCAGGAGGGCGCGTCGCCGGTGTAATAGGTTTCGCCGTCCTCGTCGGTGGCGGTGTCCTGCTTGCCCCGGTTGCCGCAGGCGACGTTGATATAGCCCTCAGCGGCGTAGGTGGTGGCCGCCTGTGTGTTTGTGGAGGAGCTGTAGCCCGCCGCACCGGTGTTCAAAATTACCGGGGCAGTGGCGGCGGTGTAGACCTGGCCGTTGGTGCTGGTGATCTCCGCGTCGTAGTCGATGACCAGACTGCCGTTGACCGCTTCACTGTAGCTGTCCGCCGTCACGTCAGCAGTTCCGTCCCCGTCGGTGTCGATGCCGGTGACGTACCCGCCGGGAACGCAGACGGAGACGCCTTCCTCGTCCTCAATCTCCGGATAGGCCACGGCGGAGACGATGGACATGACCCAGGCGTCCGCGCCAGAGTCGTAGCTCCAGGTGTAGTCGGTGTTGTTGGCCAGGTTCAGCGTCTCCTCGATATACGCTTTGTCAGAGGCGTCGGAGACGGTGGAGGTGGTCGCGGCGGATGTGTCCGCCTGTGTGGAGCTGTCCTCCGTGGCCGAGCTGCCGCCGCAGGCGGCCAGGCTCAGCACCATGGCGAAGGAGAGCAAAAGCGCGAGAAGTTTCTTCATGGGAATATCCCTCCTGTTGTGGGGCGCTCTGCGCCATCCCCGCCGGGAGCCGTGAGATACCCCCTGTGGAAATGGTGCGCGACCCTGATTTTTCGTAGCACGCGCTAACTAAATATATCTTACAATGCGAAACTGAAACGAGGGTGAAACATCGGTGAATTGCACCCACCAATATTCCGCCCGGTTTCTCCGGTTTTTTGGGCAGAGTGTCTAAATGGTGGAGGGGGGTTCTCGCTGGGAGTACCGATAAGGCTTATTCAAAGGGAGATAACCCCGCCATTGCACATTGCGAATTGCTAATTGCAAATTGTCCCCGGTGTTTCCCTTGACGAACAGGTGGAGATACGATACAATAAAGACCTGTAAAGAGAACGAAAAGAACCTTATGATACGAACAAGGAGGAACATTTATGAAAAAACTGCTGAGCCTGCTGTTGGCGCTGGCAATGGTGCTGGCCCTGGCGAGCTGTGCCACCGCCCAGGCGGAGGAGGAACCGGAGGAATCCGCCGAGGTGTCCGTGGTGGAAGTGGAAGCGGAGCCTGTGGTGGAGGAGGATGAATCCGAGCCGGAGGAAGAGCTTCCCTTCGACTGGAGCTATATCAATCCCCTGACCGGCGAGACCACCGAGGAGGACATCTCCAACAACCGCCCCATCGCCATCATGCTCAACAACATCAAACAGGCCCTGCCGCAGTACGGCAACAGCCAGGCGGATGTGTACTATGAAGTGCCCGAAGAGGGCGGCATCACCCGCATTATGGCCCTGTACCAGGACGTGACCGACGTGGGGGCTATCGGCAGCATCCGCTCTACCCGCCCCTATTATGTCCGGCTGGCTGTGGCCGCCGACTCCATCCTGGTCCACGCCGGAGGCAGCACCGCCGCCTACAACGTCATCAAGGATTATATGTATAAGTACGGCCTGGTGGACCTGGACTATCTGAGCAAGGGCACCCGCACGGCGGACATCTTCTACCGGGACAGTGGCCGTTTGGCCTCCGGCTACGCCAGTGAGCACACCCTGTTCACCACCTCTGACAACATCCAGACCTATCTGGAAGAACATTCCGATGAAATTCGTCTGGAGCACAAGGACGACTATGAATATGTCCACTACTTTACGGAGGACGCCACCCCGGTGAGCGGCGACACCGCTGAGACCATTGACGTGAGCTTCTCCGGCTACAAGGGGACCACCTTCACCTACGACAGCGAGGCGGGCAACTACAAGGTCAGCGAGTTCGGCTCCGCCTATGTGGACGGCACTACCGGCTCTCAGGTCGGCGTGGAGAACGTGGTGGTCATCCAGACCAAAATCGAGGCCCTGAACGACGCCAAAAACCACGTGGCGGTCTACCTGACCGGCACCGGCAGCGGCTACTTCGCCTGCAATGGCAAGTATGAAAAGATCACCTGGGTCAAGGAGAAGGCCAAGTACACCTATCAGTTCTACGATGAGGACGGCAACGTGGTGGACCTGGGTGTGGGTAAGACCTACGTCTGCATCGTCGGCACCGAGCGGGACATCACTGTGGACGGCGTAGTGCTGGAGAAGCCGGAGGACGCGGAGGAGACCGAGGATTTGGCCAACTTCGAGGTCACGGACGATGACGAGGACTGATTGCGCATTATTTGCGCTGATTTGAACAAGCTGGGGACGTTGCAGCAGAAATGTTGCAGCGTCCCCTTTTTGATTCGCTCTATGAGCATTCTGTTAGCCATTTGATTTTCGCCCGGTGTTGAACTCTACGTTTTGGGATTGCAGTACCTGGCTAACAGCTAACGGCTAATAACTAACAGCTGTCTTTCGTCACGCGCAGAACCGGTGACTGCCAATGACGGTGATCAGTGGCCTTGACCAGATCCAGGCGCTGGTGGCCGTAGCGGGGTTGAAATAGTAAATCGCGCCGCCGGTGGGGTCGCTGCCGTTCAGCGCGTCCTGGGCGGCGTGGTAAGCGGAGTCCGCCACCGGTTCGTCGATTTGGCCGTCCACCATGCAGGTGAAGGCCCCCGGCTCATAGACCACACCGGCCACGCTGTTGGGGAAGGAGGGGTGAGCGATGCGGTTCAAAATCACCGCGCCCACTGCCACCTGTCCGGTGTAGGGTTCCCCTCTGGCCTCGGCAGAGATGACCTTGGCCAGCAGCGCCAGGTCGCTGTCCGAGTGAGACGCGCTGCCCCCGGAAGTGGAAATGCCCATAGCGGTCAGGGTGGCGTCACCGGCCACGCCGTCCGCCGTCAGGCCGTTGACGCTCTGGAAATACTGCACGGCGGAGACGGTGGCGCTGCCATAGACCCCATCCACAGCGCCGGTGTAATACCCCCAGCGCTTGAGCTTGGTCTGAATGGTGGTGACGGCTTCGCCGGAATCCCCCTGGCGGTAAGCCGCAGCACTGGCCGTCTGGACCAGCAGCAGAGTACACAGCCAAAGAAGCAGCAGGACGGCCATACGGGGCCGCTTGTGCGTAAGCATGATCGTATCATTCCTTTCAACTATCCCGGTCAAACCGGTGGGTTCGGATACGGGGATAGTTTGAGGCGGAATGACAGAGGTTATGCGGTGCAGATTTTGGCAGCCCATTTGCCGGACAGCAGGTGAGTTCGTGTTGTTTCGCCGGAACGATACAATTTTTGCGCCAAAACGTGCAGTTTGATGTCGCAAATAGAGACAAAGTGTGTTATACTATAAATTGATATGATTCCTCTCTACAGCGCAAGGAGGTTTGACGATGGCTTTTAAAATCGGTTTTGCGGCAGAGCAGCCCCAGGAACAGCTCTCAGCCACATACACGCCGCCGCAGCAGACAGCGACGCCCCGCAGGTCGGTGGTGCAGGTGATGTTTCCCAATCGTGGCAACAGGCTGGCCTATTACAACGACCAATTCGACCTGCACCCCGGCGACATCGTTTTTGTAGACGGCAAACTGGAAGGACAGCGGGGCCGCGTGGTCGAGGTCAGCTACAACTTCAAAATCAAGGTGTCTGACTACAGGCGCGTGGTGGCCGTGGCGGACACCGACGTTCACGGTCAGTTTTACATGGCAGGTTCCCACTTTATCACCTTCGACCCGGCGGTACTGCCCCGGGGCAAAGTGGAGACCTGGTACATGGCGCCGGAGAATCCAGACGAATATATCAGCGGCTGCGACGACACCGGCTTTCTCCTGGAGGACCTCAAGGGGTTCCAAATCAGCGAGATGGTGGCGGAGCGCGGGCGCAAATACTACCTGGAAAACAGGGTCGCCTACCTTTCCATTGACGGAACCAGCGGCTACGCCATTGTGGAGGGCGGCAACCCCTACGAGGTGGAATTTGCTTACAAAGACGGAGAAATCAGCAGACTGGTTTGCTCCTGCTTTTGCAGCTACAACTGCAAGCATGAGGTGGCTGTCCTGATGCAGCTGCGGGAAACGCTGACCCTGATAGAAAAGAACTACGGTTCCAAGTACAAGGCGGGCGGCTACTTCGCGGCGGTCAGCAAGAGCGTCCTGTTCAGCATGGCCATCGACAGCAAGACCACCGGCAGCTTCACGCTGTAATGTGTGCCGTTTCTTACATGAAAATACCGGACGATTCGTTTTTGCCGAATCGTCCGGTATTTCAATTAGCAGTTAGCAATGTGCAGTTAGCAATGACCGGGTTTGCAGCCGTATTCGCACCACGGAAACACCTTCAAAAGCAATATGCGCAAGAAAACTCTCGTGAACACCCGCCGACTGGCGACGGCTGAACATCCGGTTTCCACATCATTGCACATTGCTCATTGCAAATTGCACATTAAATCAGCGCGTAGACCGCCTCCCGTGCGGCGGCGTCGGCCTCCAGCACCTGCTCCAGGGTGTCGGCGGGGCCGTCCGGCACCGTCTCCAGCGCACGGGCCACCAGCTCGCCGATCTCCAGGAACTTGATTTTGTCCTGCAAGAACAGGCCAACCGCCGCTTCGTTGGCGCCGTTCAGCACGGCGCAGGCCACGCCGGGCTTCCGGGTCGCATCCAGCGCCAGCTTCAGGCACTGGAAGGTCTCCATGTCCGGCTTCTGGAAGGACAGGGGCGGGCAGTCGAACAGGTCCAGCTCCTTTGCCACGCCCTCTGTCCGGGCGGGGTAGGTCAGGGCGTACTGGATGGGCAGCCGCATATCCGGCACCCCCAGCTGGGCGAGGATGGCGTTGTCCCGGAACTCCACCAGGGAGTGAACGATGCTCTGCCGGTGAATGGCGATGGTGATTTGCTCCGGGGCCACCTGATAGAGCCGCATGGCCTCGATGAACTCCAGGCCCTTGTTCATCAGGGTGGCGCAGTCGATGGTGATTTTGGCCCCCATCTTCCAGGTGGGGTGTTTCAGCGCGTCGGCCCGGGTGTAATGGGCCAGCTCCTCCCGGCTTTTGCCGAAGAAGGGGCCGCCGGAACAGGTCAAAATCAGCCGTTTCAGTTCTCCGTGGTCATGGCTGCCCTGGAGACACTGGAACAGGGCGGAGTGCTCACTGTCCACGGGGATAATTTCAGCGCCGTACTCCTTCGCGGTGCGCATGACCAGCTCTCCGGCGCAGACCAGGGTTTCTTTATTAGCCAGGGCGATGCGCTTTTTCTCCCGCAGAGCGGCCAGCGTGGGCCGCAGGCCCACCATGCCCACCACGGCGGTAATAACGGTGTCTGCCTCCGGCAGGGTAGCCGCTTCCAGCAGCCCTTCCATCCCGGAGGCCACCCGAACGTCGGTATCCGCCAGGCGGATTTTCAGCTCAGCGGCGGCGGCGGGGTCATAGCAGACCACCAGCTTGGGGTGGAACTGCCGGGCCTGCTGCTCCAGCAGGTCCACGCTACGGTTGGCGGTCAGGGCCGCCACCGACATGCCGGAGGCAGCAATCACGTCCAGAGACTGCCGCCCGATGGAGCCGGTGGAACCCAGCAAAGAAATGGTTCTCATACACTCACCTTTCAAAATTGAAAGAAGGGGAACACCGTCACCATGAGGTAGGTGAACGGCGCACAGAAAATGACGCTGTCAAACCGGTCCAGGATGCCGCCGTGACCGGGCAGCAGGTGGCCGTAGTCCTTGATGCCGGATTCCCGCTTGATATAGGAGAAGAACAGGTCCCCCAGCTGGGAGAGCAGACTGCCCACCAGCCCGTACAGCACCAGCACCGGCAGATTGGGGACGCAGCCCCAGAAGTATTGCACCACGAAGCCATACACCACACAGCACAGCACCGAGCCGAAGAACCCGCCCAGGCTGCCCTCCACCGTCTTTTTGGGGGAGAGCTTGGGGGCCAGCTTGTGCTTGCCGCAGGCCATGCCCACAAAGAGGGCGAAGGCGTCGCTGGTGAAGGCGGAGACGAAGGGCAGCAGGATGAAGAACTTCTCATGCTCCAGGTCCGCGATCAGTACAAAGACCGACAGCAGTGAAGGGATGACAAACGCCGCAAACGTGGCAATGCCGATTTGCCCAAAGGTCACCTGTCGGTCGCTGGCGATGGCAAAGGAGCCGGCGGCCACCAGGAAGCCGAACGCCAGGGCCATGCCCACAATGGGTTCCGCGCCGAAGTAAAACCAGAAGGGGATAACCATTGCCACCACCATAGAAGTGACGATCAGTCCCTTGTTTTTGACCTCGCCGGTGGCATACATGACCTCGTGGACGGTGATGGCGCACATCACCGCCAGGATGATGGGCAGACACACCGGTGGACAGGCCAGCAGTACCGCGATCAGCACCGGGATGAAAATCACGGCCACCAGGATACGACTGAGCATAGGTCAAACACCTCCATAGCGGCGGGAACGCTTTTGGTAAGACGCGATGGCGGCCAGCAGGTCGTCCTTGGAGAAGTCCGGCCACAGCACATCGGTAAAATAGAACTCGGCGTAGGCCGACTGCCACAGCAAAAAGTTGGAGGTGCGAATCTCCCCGCTGGGCCGGATGATGAGGTCCGGGTCGGGGATGTCCTTCGAGTAGAGATACTGGGAGAAGCTGGCCTCGGTCAGCTCCGCCGGGTCGGTCAGCCCTGCGGCGCAGTCCGCCTGCCATGCCTTCATGCCCCGGATGATCTCGTCTCTGCCGCCGTAGTTCAGGCAGACGTTGACCTGATAGCCCTCGTAGCGTTTGGAGATCTCCTGGGTCTCGGCGCACAGGGTTTGCAGCTCCGGGGAGAGCCGGGTCAGGTCGCCGAAGAAGTTCAGCTTGATGTGGTCCCTCTCCATGGTCTCAATGGCCTCTCCCAGGTACTTTTTCAGCAGCGACATGATGGCGTTGACCTCCTCCAGAGGCCGTTTCCAGTTCTCGGTGGAGTAGGCGTAGACGGTCAGGTAGTCCAGGCCGATGTCCTTGCCATAGGTGGCGATGGTGCGGAAGGTCTCCGCGCCCACGGCGTGGCCCGCCGTCCGGGGCAGACCGCGCTTTTTGGCCCAGCGCCCGTTGCCGTCCATGATGATGGCCACATGGCGGGGCAGGTGGTCAAAATCCACATCAACAGTGGTTTCTTTGCTTTTGAATAGTGCCATAACGATGCTCCAATAATGACAGAGAGACCAGAAGTCTCTCTGCCACGATTTGCGTATGTTTGGGTTAAACGCTCATCAGTTCCTTTTCCTTGGCTGCGGTCAGGCCGTCAATCTCCTTGCACCGCTTGTCGGTCAGGGCCTGCAATTCTTTCTCGTAATCCTTGGCCATGTCCTCAGTGATCTCGGACTTTTTCTTCATGGCCTTGATTTTGTCCATGGCGTCCCGGCGGATGTTGCGCACGGCCACCTTGCCGTTTTCGCCGTACTTGCGGACCTGCTTGGTCAGGTCTTTCCGGCGCTCCTCGGTCAGCTGGGGGAAGTTCAGCCGGATGACGCGGCCATCGTTCTGGGGGTTGATACCCAGGTCGGAGGTGTTGATGGCCTTCTCAATGGCCTTGAGCAGGGAGCGGTCCCAGGGCTGGATGAGCAGCTGCCGGGGGTCGGGAGAGGAGATGGACGCCACCTGGTTCAGGGGGGTGGGGGTGCCGTAATACTCCACGGTGATGCGGTCCAGCACCTGAGCGTTGGCCCGGCCCGCCCGGACAGCGGCGAAGTCGCCCTCCACGGAGCGGATGGTTTTTTCCATACGGGCGTCGTATTCTTTTGTAAAGTCGTTCATAGTTCTGCCTCCTTTGGCTGAAATTCAGTATAAATCAAGCTCAATCAGCTGACCACCGTGCCAATTTTCTCGCCCATGACCGCCCGGACGATGTTCTTGGGGTCCTTCAGGGCGAAGAGCAGCACCGGAATGTGGTTGTCCATGGAGAGGGACGTGGCGGTGAAGTCCATCACTCCCAGGTGCTGGGACAGCACGTCGTCGTAGGAGATGGAGTCGTAACGGGTGGCGGTGGGGTCCACCACGGGGTCGGCGGTGTACACGCCGTCCACGTTCTTGGCCAGCAGGATGACGTCCGCGTCGATCTCCGCCGCCCGCAGCACCGCCGCCGTGTCCGTGGAGAAGAAGGGGTTGCCGGTGCCGCAGCCGAAGATGACGACACGGCCCTTTTCCAGATGACGAATGGCCCTGGAGCGAATATAAGGCTCAGCGATGGCCTGCATCTCAATGGCGGTCTGCACCCGAACGGGAACGTCCTTTTGCTCCAGCACGTCGGCCACAGCCAGGGCGTTGATGGTGGTGGCCAGCATCCCCATGTGGTCTGCCCGGACCCGGACCATGTTCTCGCCGCCATCCTTTTTGCCACGCCAGAAGTTGCCGCCGCCGACGACCACGCCCACCTGGACGCCCAGCGACACACATTCCTTGATGGCGTCGCAGACCTCGCCGATCACATCAAAATCCAAACCCTGCTTTTTGTCCCCGGCCAGGGCCTCGCCGCTGATTTTCAGGAGGACACGTTTGTATTGGGGTGTTGCCATATTTACCAGCTCCTCAAGTATTGTTATTTTGGGTTCCGTTCTTTTTTCAAACGCATCTGCGGCAGCCGCAGATATTTGACGTAACTATTCTAAACCATTTTCTCCTGTTTGGAAAGAGGGAACCATAAATTTTTTGAAAACTCCCAAAAATATGCCATAGGCTCGCCCTTTCGCCGGTTGGCGAAGGCCGTTTTTTCGCTCAGCGGTACTGGTTCAGGTACTCCTCCACGGAGCGGGTCATCTCCCTGGAAAAATCGGAGTTGTATTTGCGGTCACAGAACCGGGCGATCCAGGTCTCATAATCCAGGGTCCCCCGGCGCTGGCCCAGCATCCCACGGCAGTCCCGCTCCGTTGGGTAGGTGTTCTCGCAGACGGTATACCCCTGGTCGAACCGAAGGGGCTTGGGCCGCTGGAGCTGCTGCTCTGTGGGATAGCCAAAGACCACCATAGCCGCCGGAAGGACGTAGTCGGGCAGGCGGAGCAGCTCCCGGTGTTGCTCGTACTGCTCCAGGATGTCCCCGATGTAGCAGGAGCCAACGCCCAAGCTCCAGGCGGCGGTGACGGCGTTCTGGGCGGCGACAGAGGCGTCCACCACCGCCAGCATCAGGTCGCCCACTCCCGGCTGTCGGTGGGCACACCCCGCCGTCTCGTAGCAGTCCAGCCACTTTTTGCAGTCCGCGCAGAAGATCAGCACCAGCGGCGCCTGAGCGATGAAGGGCTGGTTGTCGCAGGTGACCGCCAGCCGCTCTTTCAGCGCCTGGTCGGTGATGTCCAGCACCGTGTAAAGCTGCTGACAACCGGCGCTGGGGGCCTCCGCCGCCGCGCAGAGGATTAGTTCCCTGGTCTGAGGGTCAATGGGCCGGTCCTGAAAGGCCCGTACCGATTTCCGGTCAAAGAGTTCCTGTACTGCCGCAGGAGCGTCGGCGTAAAGCCGCCCTCTGGTTTCGTTGTAGTGTTCCATAGGTTCCTCCAATCGCTATGTCAAAAATTTCCCCTGGCAAAGAGGGCTTCGCCAGGGGAGAGAGGGTTATTTATTCGCTTTCCCCGTCAGAATCGGAATCGGAACCGGAATCCCCGGAGTCGCCGCCAGAGGAACCGGAGTCGCCGGAACTGCCGCCGGAGGACGAGCCGCCGGAACTGCCGGAATCCCCGGAGCTGCCGCCGGAGGAACCGGAATCGCCGGAAGAACCGGAGCTGCTGTCACCAGAGGATGACCCACCGGAGGAGCCGGAGCTGCTGTCGTCGGAGGACGACCCACCGGAGGAACCAGAGCCGCTGTCATCGGAAGAGGAGCTGCCGCTGGAGGACGATCCACCAGAGCTGCCGCCGCTGGAAGAGGAACTACCAGAGGAACTGCTGCCGGAGGAACTGCTCCCAGAGGAGGAGCTGGAGCTGCTGCCGGAGGAGGAACTGCCGGAGGAGCTGGAGCTGCCGGAAGAAGAGCTGCCTGACGAACTGGAGTTGTTGCTTGACGAGGAGCTGGTACTGTCGTCAGAGGTCGAGCTGTCAGAGGATGAGCTGTCGGAAGAGCTGGAGTTGCTGCTGGACGCGGCGCGCACCGTGATGGTGATGTTCTTGGTGGCCTGGGTGTAGGTCTCAGTGGCGAAGGCGGTGACCTTGATGGTGGCGGTGCCCGCCCCGATGATGGTGACCTTGCCGTTGGCGTCCACCGTGACCACGTTGGTGTTGCTGGAGGCGTAGTCCAGCGCGCCGTCGCCAGTGGATTGGGCGTCCAGGTAGAAGGAGCCGTCGCCCACCGTCTTGGTGTAGGAGGAGGTGCCGGTGATGGTCTGGGCCTGCTCTACGGTGGAGGCTACGCCGCCGTAGAGAATCACATAGGTGCCAACCTCCACGTTTTCATACACCTGCTGGGCCAGGTCCAGAGGCATGTTGATGCACCCGTGGGAGCCGGACTCCAGATAGACCTCGCCGCCGAACTCGTCCTCAGAGCGCCAGGTGGCGTCGTGGAGGCCAATGCCGCCGTTGAAGGGCATCCAGTAGCTGACCCAGTCGTGGTAATCCGCGCCGTTGAGCCAGCGGTCGGTCTCCATGGAGTCGATGGTGTACAGCCCCGTGGGGGTGGAGCAGCCGGTGGCTACGTCGCCGGAGCAGATGTCTCCCTCCGCGATCAGTTCGCCGTCCTTGTAGAGCCACAGGTGCTGGCTGTCCAGATCCACCTCCACATAGCTGCCGCCCAGGTCGGTGGTGCCCTCGATGCCCACCGAGGTGGAGGCATAGGGGGCGTCCCGCTGGCCGTCGGTCATGGTGTCCACACATTCGATGATGTCGTTGTACAGCGCGTCAGTGTCCACCGTCTCGTCCGAGGCGGGGACGTTGACCTCCACAAAGGTGCCGGTGCTGGTGACGAACTGGGAGGTGGAGTTGTCGTGGACGGAGTAGGTCTCGTACATCTGCGTCACATAAGCCTGGAGCTTGTCTCCGTTGACGGCGATGGAAATGCCGTCGTCCTCCACATAGAGCCATTGGCTCAGCAGGTCGTACCCGATCTCCTCGGTGCCGTTGATGTCCGCGCTCTCCACGGAGTAGGTGTAGACAATGCTCAGGTTCAGCTTGGTGTTGGCGTCCTCCAGGGCCTGCTGCATTTCCTCGCTCCCGGCGGTGCGAATTTCGGTCCCGTAGAGGCCGCTTTCCACCACGTCCAGTGTCTCCGCCAGGGTGCCGGCCTGCTGCGCGATGGCAGTCGCCAGTTCCTCGGCGTCCACGGTGCCGCCCACGGTCTCCTCCTCGACGCTGAACTTGCCCAGGGCCTCGCTGTAGACCAGCTTGGCGTCCACCGGAGTGACCCCGGACAGCGCGTCCAGCTCGTCCCAGGCCGCGACCACGGTGGCCAGCGCTGTCTCGTCATAGGTCAGCAGCGTCTCGTCCGTCAGTTCCAGGTCGGCGGCGGACAGCTCCGCCGCGTCGGTCTTGTTCTGGGTGCGCACCAGCTTTTTCAGCTGGTTATTGGCGCTGACCTCCAGCGAAATTTCCTCGCCGGTGACGGTCTGCTCCGAGTCGGCAAATTGCACCGTCAGCGTGTACGCCTCCGCCAGGGCGGAGATTTTGGCCTCTGCCTCCTCATAGGTCAGGCCGGACACGTCCACGGAGTTCACCGTGGTGCCCTCATAGAAGGTCTTGCCCCGGTTGGTGGCCAGCGTCAGCCGAACGGCCACGAAAATCAACAGGCCCACGATGATGGCAACGATGATGACCAGCGCGGCGACCATGGAGGTCAGCCGACTTTTTTTATCTTTTCCCATTGTACTATCCCTTACCTCATTTGTGCTCTGCCCGATAGGGGCCGGTGGAACCGGTCAGGACCCATAGGTCACAGGGGCCTCCAGCCCCAGATAGGTCAGGAAATCCGTGATGGAGTTCTTTTCCTTTTTGCTCAGCGAATCGTTGTAGACGAACAGGTCGAAGCCGATGACATAGTCGCTGCCCTCCACCACGATGTTGCCGGTGAGGATGGTGACGTCACACTCCTCGTCCTCGTCGTAGTAGGCCAGGCCGCCCACACAGGCGGAGCCGTCCGCTGCCGTGACCACCTCGCTGGCCTCCTGGGTCAGCACATACTCGTAATCTTCCTCAAAGGTGCTGGAGAAAATCTCCAGATTCTCCTGGGCGATCTCCTCAATGGAGCGGCCATCGGTGATGATGTTGGAGTACTCCATCTGGTAGTTGGAGGTGTACATAAAGATGTCCACCACGCCGTTGGAGCCGGTCTCCACCTCTACGGTGTTGTACTTCTTCATCACGGGGATGGTGGCGATGACGCCGTCGTCGGTGACCATTTCGGTAGACACCAGCCGGTCATAGCCGTCAATGGCCGTAGTCTCCAGCTCGTCGGATACCTCGGTCTCCTCCTCGTCATCGGTGAAGAAGTCCTCGTAATCCTCGTCGCTGTCGTCCTCCTCGTCCTCTTCTTCATCGTCAAAGCCTTGCAGGTAGTTGCGGCAGATGATGGCGTCCATAAAGACGGTGAACACGTCCTCGGACATGGTGGAATACTCGGTGGCCTCCTCCGGCATACCAATGGCAAGGTCCGCTTCGGAATCCACGGGGTAGACGTTCAGGCAGTAGTTGAGGCTGTCGTCCCGCCGGTCGGTCAGGTCCAGAGTGTAGCCGGAGTCCTCGTCGCCGCAGGTGACCAGCTTCATGGTCCAGTCGTTCCAGTCGCCGTAGGCGTCCAGCTCGGTCAACTCCTCATAGGTCTCCTCGAAGTCATACCAGATGGTGTCCATCAGGTCGGTCATGGTCCAGCCGGAGGCGTCCATCAGGGCGCTGAAATTCTGCTCGATGTAGTCGCTCAGGAAGGTCTGGTAGGTGGATTTATCCTCCACCAGGCTCTCGTAGACCTCCAGTAGCTGGGTCTGCAAGTCGCCCAGCCCCAGGCTCAGGGTGCAGGTGCTGGAGCTGGTGGAGACTTCGTCCGCCGTGTCCTTTTTGATGCTCTTATAGACGTTTTCCAGCAGCTCTTTCACCGCTGCGAAGCCATCGCCGTCCAGAGTGGCCCAGGGGTCCTCCTGTAGGGAGACGGAGATGTAGTCCGTGGGGAAGCTCTCCGCCAGATCCGCCAGTTCCTCCGTGAAGTATTCGCTGTCCACCTCGTCGGTATCCTTGAACCGCTCAGAGAGGTAGTTGGACGCTGTCACCACGTCCACATAGAACTGGTTCCCGTCCACGAGCAGGGTGGTCAGCGTCTCGCCGTTTGCCATGGTCACGGTGAGAGAAGCCTGCTGAGCGCTGGCGTACCACGCCCCGGTCAGGGTCATGTTGGTGGACGCCGCCTCGCCGGTCTCCTCGTCCAGGGAGTTGACTTGCAACGTAAAGGTGAAGTCCTCCAGGGCCTGGACCGCCTCGATGGTCTCAAACACGTCCAGGGCGGTTTCGCTGGTGTAGGTCTTGGTGACGGTGGCAGAACCGGCGGAGCCGTCTCCGCTGGAAGAGCCGCCGCAGCCCGCCAGGGACAACGCCATCGCCAGAGCCAGCACAAACGCAATGATTCGATTTCGCATAAATTTCTCCTTTATATCCTTATTGTGTCCAACTTTTCAGAGGGAAAGTCACTGATACCTATTATTGTACCACAATAAAGCATACGGGCAAAAAAAAGCAATACCAATTTGTAAATTTTTAATGGAGATTTCATCAACACCCGGTTAAGTCCAGTTCTCCGCCCGGGACAGCTCCACCAGCACCTCCACCATCTTCCGCAGGGAGGCCACCGGAAGATATTCGTGGACGCCGTGGAAGTTGACGCCGCCGGTGGAGAGGTTGGGGCAGGGGAGACCCATGTAGCTCAGCCGCGCCCCATCGGTGCCGCCCCGGATGGGGACGACCTTCGGTTCCACGCCCACCGCACGAAAAGCGTTGCCCGCCCGATGCACCAAGTCCATATGCTCCGGCTCGATCTGCTCCCGCATGTTGTAGTACATATCCCGGATGCGCAGCTCTGCCCGGCCCGCGCCGTAGCGCCGGTTCAGGTAGTCCACGATGGAGCGGAGCAGCTCCTTGCGCGCCTCGAACTTCTGTCGGTCGTGGTCGCGGATGAGGAGGCTCACCATGGCTTTCGTCTCGTCCCCCCGGATGTCACAGACGTGGAAGAATCCCTCGTATCCCTCGGTGTGGGCGGGGGCCTCCGCCGGGGGCAGCAGATTCACGAACTCGCAGGCCATCAGCGTGGCGTTGACCATCTTGTCCTTGCCCTCGCCGGGGTGGATGTTCCGGCCCCGGAACAGCACCCCCGCGTTGGCGGCGTTGAAGTTCTCGAACTCCAGCTCTCCCAACGCGCCGCCGTCCACAGTGTAGGCGTATTCCGCGCCGAAGTGGTCCAGGTCGAAGTGGTCCACTCCCGCACCGATCTCCTCGTCGGGGGTGAAGGCCAACCACAGGGGGCCGTGGGCAATCTCCGGGTGATGCAGCAGATACTCCGCCGCACTGACGATCTCCGCCACGCCCGCCTTGTCGTCGGCTCCTAACAGGGTGGTGCCGTCGGTGACGATCAGCTCCTGCCCCATGTAGTTTTTCAGGCTGGGGAAGCTGGCAGGGGAGAGGGTAACGCCCTCCTTTTCGTTTAGTACGATGTCCTCCCCGGTGAAGGTGACGACGCGGGGCCTGGCGTTGGCCCCCGGCGCGTCAGGGGAGGTGTCCATGTGGGCGATGAAGCCCAGAGGCGTGACCGCCTCGCACCCAGAGGTGGCGGGGAGCAGGGCGTACACATAGCCCCACTCGTCCCGCCGGGCCTCCAGGCCCATCTCCCGCAGCTCGGCGCAGAGGTGGTCGCCCAGCGCCAGCTGCTTGGCGGTGCTGGGGAAGGTGTCGCTGTCCTCCGCCGACTGGGTGTCGTAGGAGACATAGTCCAAAAAACGCTGTAAAACGTCCATCATTCGTATTTCCTTCCTTGACGGGCGGTGTCCGCCCGTCTAAAATAATAGCTAAACATGTATTTTACCACAAAGGAGGGCGTTTGGCTATGGCAGATACCAGAGAATTTCGCTTTTCGCCGCAGGAGGGCGTGTCTCCCCTCTATGGCCGGGCCTGGTGGCCGGAGAACGGCGAGGTCCTCGGCCTGGTGCAGCTGGTCCACGGCCTGAATGACCGGGTGGACCGCTATGACCGCTTCGCCCGGCGGCTGGCCGACCGGGGGTTTCTGGTCTTTGGGGAAGACCACCTGGGCCAGGGCAAAAGCGCCCGGCGCGCCCGGCAGCTGGGCTATACTGCCCCCTCCGGCGGCTGGCAGCTGATGTCTGAGGCGGTCTATTTCCTGGGAAAACAGGCGCAGGCCCGGTATCCCGGGAAAAAGTGGTTCGTGGTGGGCCACTCCATGGGGTCGCTGCTGGCCCGCACCTGCCTCATCGATCACCCGGACGCCTTCGACGGCTGCGTGTTCACCGGCACCAACAGCCCACCCGTCCCGGCGCTGGAAAAACTGCTGGAGCGCTGCCGGGAGGAGGAACAGCGCATTGGCCCCACCGGGCGGAGCCGGGAGCTGGCGGCGCTGATTTTCACCGACGTGCTGCATTTCGACCCCGCCGCCGACGCCATGACCGAGGACGGGAAAATAGACCTGCTGTGTTCGTTTATCCCCACGGTGCGGCTGTTTGAGGACTTTTTCGAGGGACTTCTGTATCTCCGCCAGCGGGAGACGGAGGGCTACGCCCACCCGCCTGTGCCGCTGCTGCTGCTCTCCGGGGCGGAGGACCCCACCAACGGGCAGGGCCGGGGGATGCTGCGAACGGCGGAGCGGTTCACCCAGTTGGGGTTCCCAGTCGTGGAGACCCGACTGCTGGAGGGCCTGCGGCACGAGCTGCTCAACGGCCCCGACGGGGAACCGGTGCAGGAATTAGTGGAGCGCTGGCTGATTAAAATGAGCAATTAGCAATTAGCAATGTGCAATTATGGGGAACCCATCCTTTGTGCCACAAAGGGAAACGTTGCAGTATCCCTTTGCGCCCTGTAGGGGCGGCCCTTACCATCAAACGGTACTTCCGGGGCGTTGCCCCTCTCTGCGTCCGTCCGCAGAAACCGCCGTAACTACGGGGAACGCTGTGTGATTCCGAACCGCTGCAAAATTTTCCAAAACGTTCAGATAAAGGAAAAATTGCAAATTGCTCATTGCACATTGCAAATTGAAAAGGGGCAAGGCTTGCGACAGCCTTGCCCTTTTTGCGTTTGCTGTGTAGAAAGAATTAAATCGCGGTGATGTCCACCGGCACCAGCTTCTCGCTACGGCCCCGCTCCCGTGCGGTCAGGATGGCGTGGGCGGTGTCGATGGAGGTCAGGCACAGGACGGAGTGCTCCACCGCCATGCGGCGGATCTTCCAGCCGTCGCCGTCCTCCCGCTTGCTGCGGCGGGGGGTGTTGAGAATCATGTCGATGGTGCCGGACTGGATCATGTCCTGCATGTTGGGGTGGGCCTGGCCCATCTTGTTGACCATCTTGACGGTGACGCCGGCTTTGGTCAGGAACTCATAGGTGCCGCGGGTGGCGTACAGCTCGATGCCCAGGTCCTCCAGCTCTCTGGCGACGCTGAGGGCTTCGCCCTTGTCCTCGTCCTTGACGGTGATGATGACCCGTCCGCCCTTCTTGGGTACCTTCATGTTGGCGCCCTTGAAGGCTTTCAACAGGGCCTGGGGGAAGGTCTCCGCCACGCCCAGGCACTCGCCGGTGGACTTCATCTCCGGCCCCAGGTTGATGTCCACGTCGGTCAGCTTCTCGAAGGAGAACACCGGCATTTTCACGGCGAAGTAGTCTGCCTCGGGGTAGATGCCTGTGCCATAGCCCAAATCTTTCAGCTTCTGCCCCAGCATGACCTTGGTGGCAAGGTCGATGATAGGCACGTTGGTCACCTTGGAGATATAGGGGATGGTGCGGGAGGAACGGGGGTTGGCCTCGATGATATACACCGTGTCGTTGTAGATGATGAACTGCACGTTGATGAGGCCGATGACCCCCAGGTGCTTCGCCAGGTTCTTGGTGTGGCGGAGAATGGTCTGCTTGTGCTTGTCGTCGATGTGCAGGGGCGGATAGACGGCGATGGAGTCGCCGGAGTGGATACCGGCCCGCTCCACGTGTTCCATAATGCCGGGAATGAGAATGTCCTCCCCGTCGAACACGCCGTCCACCTCGACCTCGCGGCCCATCAGGTACTTGTCGATGAGGATGGGGTGCTCCTGGACGGTCATGTTGATGATCTTCATGAAGTCCACGATGTTCTCGTCCCGGTAGGCGATCTCCATGCCCTGTCCGCCCAGCACGTAGGAGGGGCGCACCAGCACCGGGTAGCCCACCTCATTGGCGGCGGCAAGGGCCTGCTCGGTGGTGTAGACCGTCCGGCCTGCGGCCCGGGGGATTTCGCACTTGCGGAGGATTTCGTCGAACCGCTCCCGGTCCTCAGCGGCGTCCACGCCGTCGGCGGAGGTGCCGAGGATGGGGACGCCCATATCCGCCAGAGCCTGGGCCAGCTTGATAGCGGTCTGGCCGCCGAACTGGACCACAGCGCCCCAGGGGTGCTCCAGCTCTACCACGTGCTCCACGTCCTCAGCGGTCAGCGGCTCGAAGTACAGCTTGTCCGCGATGTCGAAGTCGGTGGAGACGGTCTCCGGGTTGTTGTTGATGATGATGGTCTCAAAGCCCTGCCGTTTCAGCGCCCAGACGGAGTGGACGGAGCAGTAGTCGAACTCGATGCCCTGGCCGATGCGGATGGGGCCGGAGCCCAGCACCAGCACCTTCTTTTTGCCGGTGAAATCCACAATGGCCTCGTTTTCCACATCGTAGGTGGAATAGTAGTAAGGAGTCTCCGCGTCGAACTCGGCGGCACAGGTGTCCACCATCTTATAGGTGGGGTGGATGCCGTAGCGCTTGCGCAGGTCCCGAATTTCCTTCCGGGTAGAGCCGCACAGCTCCGCGATGAGGGAATCGCCGAAGCCCAGCTCTTTGGCGTAGCGGAGACGGGCGCTGTTGGGGACGCCCTGCTTCAGCTCGTTCTCCATCTGAATGATGATGTCCACCTGGTCTAGGAACCAGATGTCGATTTTGGTGATGCGGTTGATCTCCTCCGGGGTGATGCCCCGGCGCAGGGCCTCGGCGCAGGCGAAGATGCGCTCGTCGTCCACCACGCTGAGCTGCTCCCGGATGCGCTCGGTGGACATCTCCGCCAGCTTGGGCATCCGCAGGGAGTAGACGTTCTGCTCCAGGCTGCGCACCGCCTTCATCAGGGCGCTGGCGAAGGAGTTGCCGATGGCCATGACCTCGCCGGTGGCCTTCATCTGTGTTCCCAGCTTGCGGCTGGCGGTGGTGAACTTGTCGAAGGGCAGGCGGGGGATTTTCAGCACACAGTAGTCCAGCGTCGGCTCGAAGCAGGCGGTGGTTTTGCCGGTGACGGCGTTGGGAATCTCGTCCAGGGTGTAGCCCAGGGCGATCTTCGCCGCGACCTTGGCGATGGGGTAGCCGGTGGCTTTGGACGCCAGAGCGGAGGAACGGGACACACGGGGGTTGACCTCGATGACCGCGTACTCGTAGGACTCCGGGTTCAGGGCGAACTGGCAGTTGCAGCCGCCCTCGATTTCCAGAGCGGAGATGATGTCCAGGGCGGCGGTGCGGAGCATCTGGTACTCCTTATTTGCCAGGGTCTGGGTGGGGGCTACCACGATGGAGTCGCCGGTGTGGACGCCCACAGGGTCCAGGTTTTCCATGCCGCAGATGGTGATGACGTTGCCTGCGGAGTCCCGCATGACCTCGAACTCGATTTCCTTCCAACCGGCGATGCACCGCTCGATGAGGACCTCGTGGACACGGGACAGGTTCAGGCCCCGGTCACAGATTTCCCGGAGCATATACTCGTCGTAGGCGATGCCACCGCCGGTGCCGCCCAAGGTGTAGGCGGGGCGGACGATGACGGGGTAGCCGATGGAGTTGGTGAACTCGATGGCGGATTCCACATCGTGGACCACCTCGGAGGTGACGCAGGGCTGATGGATGGACTCCATGGTGTCCTTGAAGCCCTGGCGGTCCTCCGCCTTGTGGATGGACTCAGCGGAGGTGCCCAGCAACATGACATTGTACTTGTCCAACGTGCCGTCCTCGTAGAGGTTCATAGCCAGGTTCAGACCCACCTGACCGCCCAGGGTGGGCAGCACCGCGTCAGGGCGCTCCTTCTCGATGACCTCCTGGAGGGTGTAGACGTTCAGCGGCTCGATATAGACGTGGTCGGCGATGTCCTTGTCGGTCATGATGGTGGCGGGGTTGGAGTTGACCAGCACCACCTCCACGCCCTCCTCTTTCAGGGCGCGGCAGGCCTGGGTGCCGGCGTAGTCGAACTCGGCGGCCTGGCCGATGATGATGGGGCCGGAGCCGATGACCAGAACTTTTTTGATGTTTGCATCCTTCGGCATAGGTCAGCACGCTCCTTTCTTATGACGCTCGATCATATCCAGAAATTCGTCAAACAGATAATCCGTGTCCACCGGGCCGGGCGACGCCTCCGGATGGAACTGGACGGTGAAGATGTTCTTGTTTTTGTACCGCAGGCCCTCGATGCTGCCGTCGTTGACGTTGACGTGGCTGATTTCCGCCACGTTGGGGTCGATGCTCTCCCGCATGACCACATAGCCGTGGTTCTGGCTGGTGATGAAGCAGCGGCCCTTTGCCAGGTCCCGGACGGGGTGGTTGGCTCCCCGGTGGCCGAAGTGCATTTTCCGGGTCTGTGCGCCGGTGGCAAGGGCCATGAGCTGGTGGCCCAGGCAGATGGCGAAGATGGGCAGGTCGGAGTCGTAGAGCTTTTTCACTTCAGCGATGATGTCGCCGCAGTCGGCGGGGTCGCCGGGGCCGTTGGAGAGCATGACTGCGTCAAAGCCGCCGTCCAGAATCACCTGAGCGGGGGTGTGGGCGGGATAAAGGGTGATGTCCAGCCCCCGGTCGTTCAGCCGCTTGATCATGTTGGTCTTTTGGCCGTAGTCGTACATCGCCAGCTTATAGCCGGGGCCGGGGTAATGCTCCACCTCTGGGATGGTGACCCGCTCCACCGTGCCGGACACCCGGTAGCGGCGGATCTTCTCCAGGCACTCCCCTACATGAAAATGCTCCGCGCAGGTGATCATGCCGTTCATAACGCCCTGTTTGCGGAGAATGCGGGTGATGGCACGGGTATCGACATTCTGGATGCCGGTGATGTCGTGCTCCACCAGATAGTGTTCCAGTGTGTCCTCGCAGCGGAAGTTGCTGCCGCGAGGGGCCAGGTGCCGGACGATGAGCGCCTCCGCCCAGGGCCGACGGCTCTCGCTGTCCTCGTGGTTGACGCCGTAGTTGCCGATGAGGGGGTAGGTCATCACCACGCCCTGCCCCGCATAGGACGGGTCGGTGAGGATCTCCTGATAGCCCACCATAGAGGTGTTGAACACCATCTCACACACGCAGTCACGGGTGCTGCCGATGCTCTCCCCCACAAAGGTCTGTCCGTTTTCCAGGATCAAAATCGCCTTCATAGATTGAAAATCCGCCTTTCTCCTTCTCGTGTCCGTTTGATTTGAAAAAAAGGAGCCGCCGCCTCACCCTGATGTGTGTGCGCACTGCCCCCTTTGCTGTTTTGGTGTATTATGACACAATTCTGCCGGGTTTGCAAGTTTCCGTACACACTTTTTGCTGTTTTCTCACTTCCACCAAAAGTCTGCGGCATAACGCGGCGGCTGTTTGGACAAGATAACGACAGAAAAAGGAGCCGTCGGCGGTCACGTCGGCGGCGAACCGCTGAAAAGATGGGAGGACGGTTCATGGCGGTTTGTTTTGCGCGCACGGTGATCCTCTACCTGTTGCTCATCACCGCGATCCGGCTGATGGGCAAAAAGCAGGTGGGAGAGCTGGAACCGGCGGAGCTGGTGCTGACCATGCTGGTCTCCGACCTGGCCTCGGTGCCCATGCAGGACTTCGGCATCCCGCTGCTGTTCGGGGTGCTGCCCATTTTGATTTTGCTGTGTCTGACCATGATCTTCTCGGTGCTGACCATGAAAAGCGTCCGCTTCCGGGCGCTGCTCTGCGGCAGGCCCAGCCTCATCGTGGACCACGGGACGCTGGTGCAGCAGGCCATGGACCGCAACCGCCTGACGGTAGACGAGCTGCTGGAGGAGCTGCGGCGGCAGGGAGTCACCGACATCTCCTCGGTGAAGTACGCCGTGCTGGAGGACTCCGGCCAGGTGTCGGTCATCCTCTACAGCGCCAAAGCCCCCGCCACGCCGGAGCAGCTGGGGCTGGCCCCGGAGGAGGACGGTTTGCCCAGAATCATCATCAACGATGGGCGACTCATCCGCCACAACCTGGAGCAGCTGGGCAAGACCGACGCCTGGCTGAAGAAAATGCTCCGCAAGCGGGGGTATCAGGACATCCGAGGGGTATTTCTGATGACCCTGGACGAGCAGGACAACATCTATCTGGCCCCGAAGGAGGATTTTTCATGAAACGGCTATGGATCGCCATTGGGGTGCTGGCGCTGCTGCTGGCGGGGTCGCTGTGGAACACCGCACGGGTGACGCGGGTCTCGGAATCCCTGACCGCCGCGCTGAACCAGGCGGAGGCCGCCGTCGCGGAGGACGACTGGGACACCGCGGAAGCGCTGACCCAGCAGGCTCTGGAGCAGTGGGCGGCGGCGGAGCCATGGCTGGCCTTTGTCCTCTGCCACGAAAACACCGACCAGGTCACCACCGGGTTTCAGGAGGTGCTGGGATTCCTCCAGTACCGCTCCGCACCGGAGTACGACAGCGCCAACGGCGCGCTGGTGGCCCAGGTGGAGCATCTGGCGGAAATCGAGGCGCTGAACTGGAAGAATGTGCTATAGCTGCGGTTCGATTGCTAATCGTCCCGGCAGAGGAGCCTCCGCTGGCCCTCGCTGTGGGGAATGGCCGCCACGTAGACGTAGAGCATCCCCCGAAAGGCGTTCCGCGCCCCGCCGTGGAAGCGGACGCCGCCAAAGAGGGCGATCAAATCCGCCGCGTTGTCCGCCTGCTCCAGCGCGGCCAGCCGCCGGGCCACCCATTGCAGGTTGGCGGTCTTTTCCGGGCCGTCCGGCAGCGCCTCCTGGTTTGCCTGTACGGAACGGAGAAGCTCCTGCATCCGTCTGCGGATGTCCTCCGCCTCTCTGACCTGTTGTTTTGTACCGCGCATACCGATTTAAAATAGCAGCTCCGGCGACTGTTCCACCACCTGGTAGAACGGCGTATCCAGGTGGACGTAAAAGGCCAGATAGAACAGCATTTCCTTCGGTCCCTGCTTCTCCGGCAGCGTTCGCCCGATGATGCGGGCCAGGCTTGCGCTGTCCCCCGTCTCCCAGCAGCAGTTGGCAATGCGCTCCACCTGCCGGGCGACGCTCTGAGGCCGCTGGCCCAGCTGCTCCGCAACCGCAGGGTACACGTCCTGGTTGACCTGGATCTGGCTCATGGGTATCTTTTTCACAAACAGCAGCTCTATTACCTGGTCAACAGCGCAGGCCAGCGCGGTGACGCTGCGCCGGGTGGGGCCGAGGATCGTGCGGATGACCGCCTCTGACTTTGTCATAAGAACGCTCCTTTTCAGCGGATTGCCCTTATGATATAATAGCTTTACAGGAACGCGACAGAATACGACATAATACGACAAATTATTTCGCGTTTAAAAAGCGCCAACGGGGAGGCTGACCGGCAAACGGACAGCCTCCCCGAAGCGTTGATACATTATATAAATTAGAATATCACATATCGCATTGCCTTGCCGGGCGTTGCGGAACCGTGTCACTCAGAGATCAGGTAGCTCAGCGTCAGCAGAGAATCGGCGAAGTGAACGCTCTCCACCACCACATTGGAGTCACTGACATCCAACTCAATATTGGTGAAGTTCCAGATGCCCCGGACGCCTCCGGCGATGAGCCGCTCCGCCACGCTCTGGGCGGCGTATTTGGGGACGGTCAGCACCCCGATGCTGGGCTTGTGCTCCGCCAGGTAGTCGTCCAGACTGTCCATGCTGTAGATGGGGTAGCCGTTCAACACGGTACCCACGATTTTAGGGTCCACATCGAAGGCGGCGGACAGGGAAAAGCCGTTTTTGTTGAAGTGGAAGTTGCGCATCAGCGCCCGGCCCAGGTTGCCCGCCCCCACCAGGACGGAGGTGTAACCGGCGTTCATGCCCAAAATATCAGAGAGCGCCTGGCGCAGGTCCGCGACGTTGTAGCCATACCCCTGCTGTCCGAACTCACCAAAACAGCTCAGGTCCTGGCGGATCTGGGAAGCGGTGACGCCCATGCTCTCCCCCAGCGCGGAGGAGGAAATGCGCACCGTGCCCTCTCGATAGAGTGTGTCCAGTGTGCGGTAATAACGGGGGAGCCGTCGGATGACTGCGTTGGATACCTTGCCCTTTTTCATATTTAATAGCGCTCCTATCTGTGTGGTTCTTTCCCTCATGTGAGATTTTTTCTTTTATTTTAATGGATTCCCATGAGTTTGTCAACTTTTTAACGAAGGTTTTCTTGACATTTTTGCGGAAATCTTAGAAAAAAGATATTAATAGAAGTGAAAAACCAATACAAACCGGAGAATAGCAGGGCAAAATTATAAATCGTCGCTCTCTCCCTGCACTGTGGCGGAGAAGAAACGCCCACCCGCTTTCGGACAAAATCCCGCCTTTGGGGAAATTGGCGTTTTGCCGATTGCAAAACCTTTCGGCAGCAGGTACAATAAATTCATCGGCAGTTTCACGGCGCGGTAGCGCAGACAAGGAGCAGTTGTATGGATTTTAACATGGGATACCAGCTTTTGTGGCTGTTTTTCATTTATTCCCTTTTGGGCTGGATAGGCGAGTCCATTTACGCCGCCGTCCGGCAGAAGCAGTTCGTCAACCGGGGCCTGTTAAACGGCCCCCTGTGCTGCATCTACGGTGTGGCGGCCCTCGTGTTCTCCCTGGGCTTGCAGGAGTTGGACACCGCGCCGGTGTTCCTGTTCCTTGGCTCAGCGATTTTGGGCGGGTTCATCGAGTGGCTGACCGGCCGCCTGCTGGAGCGGTTCTTCCACCGGCGCTGGTGGGACTACTCCCGCCGCCGGTTCAATCTGGACGGCTACGTGTCGCTGGAGTCCTTCCTGCTGTGGGGCGTGGGTGGCACGCTGGGCATTCTGTTCGTCAACCCCCTGCTGCTGACCGGCTTTGCCATGCTGCCCCAGCGGGTGGTGCGGATCGCGCTGCTGGTGGTGCTGGGGCTGAGCATCGTGGACGCTGTGGGGACAGTCTGCGCCCTGTTGGGCCTGGAGCGGCAGGAGCGGCAGCTCCAGCAGGAGATCAACGCCCGCTTGCAGGAAAGCTCTAACCGGCTCAATGCCTGGATCGTCCGCCGGGTCAGTCGGAGAATGAAGGCCGCCCACCCCAGCGCCGCCAGGCGGTTCCGCCGCCCGTCGGACGAAACGGTGTTCGCCTCCGGCTGTGGCTTTTATAAGGTGGTGTGGCTGTTCGTCCTGGGGTCCCTGCTGGGGGACATCGCGGAGACCATTTTCTGCCGCTTCTCCATGGGCTACTGGATGAGCCGCAGCAGTCTGGTCTGGGGACCGTTCAGCATCGTCTGGGGCTTCGCCCTGGCGGTGGGCACCGTTATGCTCTACAACTACCGGGACCGCTCCGACAGTTTTCTGTTTCTGTTCGGCACCTTTTTGGGGGGCGCGTATGAGTACCTGTGCAGCGTCCTCTCCGAGCTGGCCTTTGACAAGGTGTTCTGGGACTACAGCGAGATCCCCTTCAACCTGGGCGGGCGCATCAACCTGCTGTACTGCTTTTTCTGGGGCATCGCGGCGGTGCTGTGGCTGAAATATGTCTATCCCGTCGCCGCCAAGTGGATCGAGCGCATCCCCATCCGGGTGGGTACGGTGCTGACCTGGGTGATGGTGGTGTTCATGGTGTGCAACATGGCGGTGTCCTTCTTGGCGCTGGTGCGCAGTTCCCAGCGGGAGACCGGCGTAGAAGCTGCCAACATCGTGCAGGAGCTACTGGATGAATATTACAGCGACGAGGTGCTGGACGTGATTTATCCGGCGGCCCAGTCCACCCGGTAAAAGTGGTGAAAGAACCGCTGCTCTGTGGGATATTTTTCAGACTTGAATTGCAATAGCAAGTTGCAATAGTTTTCAGTGATGCTCGTTGGTAGATGCGTTTGGGTTTCACGGAGGGAGGGCGTAGCCCGACCGGAGAGGAACCCAAACGTGCGGCTGCTCAGGCGGCGTAAATACGATCCAGTTCCTGTTCGAACAGTTCCTCCGGTGTCCGATAGCCCAGGATTTTTCTTGGCAAAGCATTGATTCGGTCAGCAAAGAATTGAATGTCCTCTTCGCTGTAGTCTGCTATACTCTCGCCCTTTGGAATAAACCGCCGAAGCATTCGGTTGTGGCATTCGTTCGTACCTCGTTCCCAGGAGGAATATGGATGCGCAAAGTATACCTTTACGTCAGCTTTTTTCAATTCGGACAGTCTGGTAAACTCTGAGCCGTTGTCAGCAGTAATGGTTTGGAATACTTTTGAGAAGTGCTCACCGTATTCTGCTTTCAATTTTTCCATCGCTTCCATCATGGCATCTGCGGAGTGATTCGGAAGTTTCAGCCAGATGGACACCCGCAGTTTCCTCTCTGTCAGGGTCATAACGCAGGGCTCCATGGCCGCCTTTTTTCCAAGCACGGAATCAATTTCCCAGTTCCCAAAATCCTTTCTATTTTCTACACTTTCCTCGCGTAAATCAATGCTGTCACCCAGTTTTTTCTTGTTTTCACGAACTTTTCGTTCCTTCGTGTTCCGGCTCACCTTTTCAGGTAAATCAATGTTTTTCAGGGCGATTATTCCCAAGTCAATATAATTGTAGAGCGTTTTAGTACACACCATTTCTTCCCGCCGGAACAGACCAGTCTCCAAAGCATGACCCCAGCAGGCATCCAACGACCACCCTTCTTCTCGAACCATTTTTTCCACATACCGAAGGAATGGCACTGTCTCCAGGCAGCGGTACTTCCGGGTGCTGCTGCGACGGTTCTTCCTGTACTTCTCTTCACTAGCCTTAGCCTTGTACCGGGATACCTTCCCATCGTAAAGAAGTACTGTCCCACGCTGAA
>MSHH01000065.1 GCA_001941075.1 Oscillospiraceae bacterium Zagget6
CCAGCGAATCATACTGCCGGACATCGATCAGGGTTTCACCCAGGTAACGCTCCAGCTTGAATCCCACCAGGTCAACATACGCCTGAATGGGAATCTCATCATCTGTGATGGTGGTAAAAGCGACGCCAATAGTGGTCAGATCAGTAAAGTCGGCGCCCTCCGAAAATTCCTCCAGGCAATACTCGTCGATCAGCTCCTTTGCTCTGTCCAGGGGAGAAAGCGTTGCCTCCCTCTGCGCCGATTCTACCAGCTCATTCCGGTATTCCTCTGCCTGCCAGCGGCTGATAAAATCGACAGTGAGACCATCCTTGTCCACATAGTAGCCGCTGGTCTGGTCATCCCAGATAGAGTATGCTACACGGCCTGGATACCAATCCACTTCGATCACATGGAAACGATCTTCGGAGGTATCTTCGGGCGCAACGGCTTCGGTATCAGTCTCTGGAACAGCAGGTGCTTCTTCCGCTGTGGTCTCCTCCGCAGCGATACGCTCCACATCGGCCTCCACCTGCTGAATGAAGGGGCTTTGCGCCAGCTTGTCCGGGTCTACCACCTCGCCGTTGACAATCCCGTGTTCGGCCAGACGCTCCCGTACCCGTTCAGGGTCAATATCTGAGAAATCATCCTCCTCCGGCCCAGCTTCTGCCACAGGCGGCACATCGTCCGCAAGCGGTGGCTCTGGCGCAGGAACCTCCGGCACTGGCTCGGCAGGCTCCCGTTCCTGCTGAAGCTGGGCCTTTTCCTCCTCTGTCAGATAACGGTCAGCTTTTACCAGTGCGGCGACCCGCTTGGCGACGGCGTTCCAGGTCAGCGTGACCGTTGCACAGCCGTTCTTTTCCAACTTGATCCCTTTACTATCGTGCTGTTCATAGCTATGACGTTTATTGGAGAACGCCCCGCTGTGACCGCCGATGCCGTACTCCTCCCGCAGAAATGCCGCCTGCTCTTTTGTGGTATGCGGCTCAGAGAAGAAGGTGTAGATCCGACCTTTGCCGCCAGACACCATGCTGCCATAAGATAGGGCTTCATCCAGCTCGTCCTCCGTGATGAACTGCCCGGCCCCCGGCACCGCCGCCATATCCGAAGTGTATTCCTTCCAGGGAGCAGCCAGGTCATGCAGACCGTTCACCATTGCCGGGACATGGAGATGATGAAAGCGGAGAACACCCCGTTCCTGCTCGTAGACCTGTGCAAATGCCGCCATATCCTGCGTGATGGCAGCGAGGGCCTCCGGGTCAGCCAGCGCCTTTGCCAGCCGTGCCGTATCCTGCGGGAAGCCGTCGCCACGGTAGCTGTCCAGCGTGGACATCAGCGACATCTCATCTGCCATTTTAGAGAAATCTTGACGCAGATACCACAGGGACTGCGCCAGTTGGGTGCGGTAATAGCCCTGACTCTCGGCAAGCTCCACGTTGGTGGCAAACTGACCGACCTCCATCAGCTCCCCGATACGCTCGGCGGCATTCAGCCAGGGAATATACATCCCCGGTGCCGCATCCCGTGCATGGTCGCCACTGGCCAGCCAAATACCCTGCTCCCCAAACCATGCGGACATTCTGCCGTTGTCGGTGAGCAGACCCAAACCGCCACGGTATTCCCGGCTCAGGAAGTTTGCAATCTCTATGGGAGACTTGCCGGTCATAAACAGCGCTGCCACTTCCATGCGGGTCTGTTCCGTTCTGCCACCCAGTCTGAGAACATGGTCGATGTCCTCCTGGGGCAGAGAGAAAGCGGAGGGCGTTACGCTCTCCGCTTCGTGGTCTATGGCTTCAATCTGTTCTGTTTCTGAGGGGAACAGCAGGGTCATCTGCTCGTATTGGGCTGGCTCCTGCTCAAAGGAGTTTAGCTGTACACCAGCTCCGTCAGCACGATCTCCTCCGCCTGTGCCTTCAGGCTGTTCATGTGCTGCACCCAGGCCATCTGCTGGGTCTTCTTGTCCGGGGCGGGGTTCTTCTCGAGCAGTTCCTGCATCAACTGCTCCATTCGGTTGTGTGCCGTCTCGTCGATCTCCCGAAG
>MSHH01000066.1 GCA_001941075.1 Oscillospiraceae bacterium Zagget6
AAGACATACCGCAGACGGGGGTAATCGCCGCTGTTGTCGATGAGGGCGATGCCCTTGGAGCCACGTTTCACATACCGCCGCATGGTATTGTTCCAGAGGTCGTACTCGGCGCAGGCGGTGGCCTCCGGGCGCTGGGCGAAGATCATAAGCTGGTCGCCATAGGCGTACTTGCTCACCCGCCCAGCCGTCCGCAGGAACGCCGTCCACTGTTCCCGGCTCTGGGTCAGGCCGTCGGCGGTTTCTTCCGCCATGCGGCTGTAGTATTCCAGTTTCGATGCCATGTTTTCCTCCCTTCCTTACGGGTCAAGGTCAGGATACAGGGGAAGCCGGTCAAATTCCTCATCTGTTATCTGCGCAAGTTTCGCAAGCACAGAATCGGTGAGAGAACGGAGCCTGCGCTCCGATTTTGTCAGCTCCTGCCGCATCCCTTCCAGCGTGGTGATGAGACCCCGGCGGGTGCCGGGGCTGTAAAGCATCATCAGGGTCAGTTCTTCTCTGGTGAAATTCATTCGAGACCTCTTTCTTCCCGGTGTTTCGTCTGCTTCGGCGGCCACTCCGGTTCCGGTGCGCTTTTCAGCTTCTCCAGCACGGAGGGGCGTTCGTCCCGGACGGGTTCCTTGGGGCCGTTATTAATAATGCCATCCAGCATTGACAAATCGTCCTCCATTGCCATCTCCGCATTCCGCAGATAGTTCTCCGGGTGGAAGTTGGGCAGTTCCCGGAACCCTACGGAATCCACATAGTGACAGCTTATCACACCATTTTGGCGCAGAGCCACGATGTCGCTGACAGAAAGAGAATGGCCGGTGAAATCCGCCGGGTGGTCGATGTTGAACTTCACATAGAGGTCTTCCAGGCCGGTGCCGGAGGGCAGGCTCCCCGTGTAGACCACATCGTAGTGATCCACCTCCGGCTCTCTGTCGTGGCTCTCCAGCCAACTGTAGTTCATGAAGCGATCCTGGGCAGTCTCGTCCGTCCGCTTCAACTGCAATATGGCGTAGCTGTCCGTCCGGCTGTCCAGGAATGCCTGCAAGGTCTCCTGGCTTTTCGCCCCGTGTACATCATCCCATGCCTGAATGTCCATTAGCGCACCTCCTCACGTCGCTTATTGGGAGAGGCAGTCGGTCTTGCCTGCTGACTGTCCTTTCCCGACTTTAACTGTTCCAGTGCGGAGGGCCGTTTCCCGTCCGCAGATTTTTCCCTGTCCTGCGCCTGCGTGAACTCTTTGCGGGCCAGCTTGATAAACCCGTCCAGCACCGCAGGGTGGCTCTCCACCACATACTCCGTGCATCTGTCCATCCCCAACGAATCGGTATCCTTCACCGCCGGGACGGTCTGCGCCCACGCCTTGTTGTCACGGGAGAACCTGCCGTCCCAATCGAAGTAACGGACGGTCGCCGCCAGTACATGAGCGACACGCTCAGCGCCGAACTGCTCCACAACGGGCTTGGCGGCGTCGTGATTCAGGTGCATCCCGTCGAAGTTCTCCCGAACGGCGCTCTCAATCGCCCTTTTGCAGTCGATGTTGGTTTTCCGGGAACGGTGGTACTGCTCGATCTCACCGTTTGCACGGGCATAGGCGGCGTCATGGAGATACACTGCTTTGTTTTCTGCCATCAATCATCCCTCCTTACATTCCTTTTTCCATCCGGTACTGGACTTTACCGGTCTCGTCAAAGTCCAGGAAGATGGTGGCGTCAAAATACCTGTCCAGCCGCCGGGAGTAGCAGTCCTTCATACGGACGCAGCCGGCTTTCAGGAGCCGCTTCGCCACGCTCTCGGTCATTTTTTTGCCAATGGCCTCGAAGTAGCGATTGCTTTTCCAGAGGGCAAAATTACACTGACGGTTGGAGCAGGCATAGGACTTGGGGCGCTCCACCACATCGGAACCGCAGACCGGGCATTTTCCAAGATACTTGTGGGCGTCCGGCATGATAACAGCGGCATCCTTCACCACCTGATAGTCGTCCACCAGGTTTGTGACCATCTCGATGATCTCATCCATAAACGCCGCCGAAGAATACTCGCCACGCTCGATTTTCAGCAGCTTTTCCTCCCACTCTGCTGTCATAGAGGCGGACTGGAGCTGTTCCGGCAGGACGGTGATAAGGGCATTGCCCTTTTCGGTGGGAATCAGGTTCTTGGCCTTCTTGTCACCCTTGCGCTCCAGAAACCCCCGTGTTACCAGCCGTTCGATGATACCGGCACGGGTGGCCGGGGTCCCGATGCCTTTGCGTTCCGCCTCATCCGGCATCTCGTTGGCACCGGCCCGCTCCATAGCGGAGAGCAGCGTGTCCTCCGTGTAGTGGGGCCGTGGTTTCGTCTGGCCCTCCCTGACCTCGGCAGATACCACCGGGAAGCTGTCGCCCTCCTGCATCATGGGCAGGGGTGCATCCGCTTTCTCGGCCTTTCCGGGCTTCTCGATGGCTTTCCAGCCAGCGTCCAGCACTGTTTTCCCCTTGGCGGTGAAGGTCTCCTCTCCGCACCGGAACTCCGCAACGGTCTCCGCATAGCGATAGGGCGGGGCGACGGAGGCCAGTAGCCGGGTGGCGAGCAGTTGCAAAATTGCATATTCGCCCTTGGGCAGCTCCGAAAAATTGCAATTCTGCAATTCCAGGGTGGGAATAATGGCGTGGTGGTCGCTGACTTTTTTGCTGCTGATAACAGTCTCCACTGCCAGTTTAGCAGGTGCTGCCTTACCGGTCAGCATTGCGGCCACAGATACCAGCGCAGGCACCTTTTCCGCCATATCATCGGTCAGAAAGCGGCTGTCTGTCCGTGGGTAAGTGGTAAATTTTCGTTCATACAGGTCTTGGAGGTAGTCTAAGGTCTGCTGTGCCGTGAACCCCAGCAGACGGTTGGCGTCCCGCTGGAGAGAGGTCAGGTCATACAGCGCCGGTGCCTTCTCGCTCCTTTCCTTGCGTTCGCATTTCGTCACGACAGCGGTGCCGTTGACGCAGGACTGGGCAAGGGCGGTTGCTTCTGCCTTTTCCTTCATCCGAGGACTTGTAGCCTTTCCATCCGGGAGATTGATGTTGACCGTGTAAAACGTCTCCGGCTGGAACGCCGAAATCTCTGCCTCCCGTAGCACCGCCATCGCCAGCGTGGGGGATACCACCCGCCCCACATGGAGCGTTCTGCCATAAAGGACAGAAAAAAGCCGGGTAGCGTTAATGCCGACCAGCCAATCGGCACGCTCCCGGCAGAGGGCCGCTTCATACAAAGCGTCGTATTCGGTTCCCGGTCTCAGGTTCTCGAACCCTTCCCGGATGGTGCTGTCCTCCATACTGGAGATCCAGAGGCGTTCAAAGGGCTTGGTGCATCCGCACTGGTGGTAGACCAAGCGGAAGATCAGCTCACCCTCACGCCCCGCATCCGTGGCGCAAACCAGGCTGGTCACATCATCCCGGTGCATAAGCCGCTTGAGGATGTCGAACTGCTTTTTGGTGGAGGGCGATACGTTGTATTTCCACTCCACCGGCACGATGGGCGGGTCTTCCTTCGTCCACTTCTTATAATGGGGGTCATAAGCGTCCGGCTCCGCCAGCTCCACCAGATGACCAACGCACCAGCTCACAATATAGCCATTTCCTTCGAGATACCCGTCACAGCGTCGGTTCGCCCCCAGCACCTTGGACAGAGCCTGTGCCACCGAGGGTTTCTCTGCGATTACCAATCTAAGATTCAAATAAACACTCCTTTCATTGTTGTGTCCGCATTTAGAAACGCAAAAACCGGCCTCTGGGATAAACTACCCACGAACGCCGGTCATGCCATGAATTTTTGTTGAAATATCGGGCTTTTTCAGTCCCTAAATGCGGACAGTGTGCCTTGTTTTCTGCTTCCGTTCCCGGTCTTTTTGCCGCCGCCGTTCTGCGGCACAGGCGGGGCAAAACCGGCTCCGATTTGAGCCGGGGACATACCTTGCGCCGCAGTTTACGCACCGCCGCAGAGTAGTCTCCTTGAAAATGTCTGCCTCCAGCTCAGGAAACGCCGGTAACACCGCATTCCGAAACCAGCGACAGCAGACGGAATAGGAGACCCGCTGCGGGCAGACGAACCCGTCCCCGTCGTCCAGCAGGATGCAGTTGCCCTTGTCACAGTTGCAGCAATACTTCTTGATGAGCTTTGCCGCCTGCTTCTGCTGGCTGGGGGACATCTGGTATAACGTCCCGTCCGGGTGCCGCTCAATGGGCGGGCCATATCGTGAACTCTGTTCCACAATCTTCACCTCCATCGCAAAAAATAAGCTCACACGATGATGTGAGAGCTATGTATATTCATTCGCATAGAAAGAGTGCCCGCAAATCACCACGGGCGCTTTTTTTAAGCTACTATAGTTATCTTATGTCTGCACTGTTGATACACTTTACAGCTCTTACCCACTTATCCGCGTCTGGCGCAAGAAACTTAACAATTATCTCTTTATTCCTTCGTCCTCTTGTGCTATACTGCCTGTCAAATCCGGTGTGCGTTTTGATGCGCTAGTGCAATAAAAGAAACCGGAGGGCTGCAAAATGGCTAAAAAACGAGATTCTATGGCTCACAAGAACCAGATTATTCCCATCCTGGCCTTTTACCTGCTGATAACGGCGCTGTCCGCATGGAGAGTGTGGCACGCTGTATCGCAGTTTTTTCCTGGTTGGGCTTTACCGTGGTATGCCGCGGACTGCTGCGTTCTCAGTTTCTCCCTGCCCCTTGGGTATCTGCTTCCCAAGACACGGATTGCCAAGGGGCTTGAAATCATCGGCAACTATTGGTATAGCCTGCAATTCATGCTTATCTTTGCGGCTCTTTTCGAGTGGCTGGTGGATGTCGTTGTCGTTTGCCTGCGCCGGCTTCCCTTGCAAAAGCAAATGAGCGTGTTTTCCCTGGTGATTTTTGTCGTCGCCGCCGCCGGGTTTCTCTATGGGGCGGTTCACACCCGGAAAATAAAAATCCGGGAATATGATTGCCCTGTAGCGAAACCTCTCCCCACTGGAGAAACTCTCCGCATTGTTCACCTGAGCGACATTCACCTGGGCAGCATCAACGACCTGCATATGGTTCAGAAAATCGTGTCAGAAGTTAATACGTTGTCGGCGGATTATATTTGCATCACGGGGGATATGTTCACCGAAACGACCCATGAAGTCTTTGAAATGAACGCGATTTCTGCTGAATTTCGGAAACTCAAAAGCAAATATGGAGTTTACGCTTGTCTGGGGAACCATGACGCAGGAGAGGATCTCCCTGAGATGAAACGGTTCTTCCAGGAATCAGGTATTACGCTCCTGGAGGATGAAAGCGTTGTTCAGGAGGGTGTATTTCTGCTGGGCCGCACGGATATGACCCCTGGCGGAGATACTGGGCATAACCGTCCATCTGTGCAGCCTGTCTGAAAGACGCTTCTCCGAATCAGTTCATCGTCGTGATGGACCATCAGCCCGGAGACATTGAAAACTGTGCAAAAGCTGGCGTGGACATCCTGTTGAGCGGACATACGCATGGCGGACAGTTCTTCCCCCTGAACCGGCTGATTCATCGGGTATTCCCGCATTACTGCGGCTGCAAAAAATTTGGGGAAATGTACAGCATCGTCAGCCCAGGCACCTCACCCATCCCTTATATTCGTGCGATTGGGGATTCAGAAATCATCGTTGTGAACGTGCAAAGCCAGGCACGGGGCTAACTCCGTACCCACTGCAAATCTGTAAGAATTATTGTGCAGGACTGCTATGTAAAGCAGCCCGAAGGCTGCTCCAGGCATAGACAACATACTCCTCCCTGATTTTGAGCAAAAGAAAAGCAGCCTTGAAACGAGGACATTCAAGACTGCTATGCTCAGTGATTCAGTTTTGTGTGTAAACAGTTCAAATGTGTTCAGGTAAATTGCGGCGGCTGTAAATGATACGACGCACTTCCATTACATCGTCAATCGCTACATAAAAGATGGTATAATTGCGAACACTGATGCGATAGTACGGATACTGGTGTTCACGCGCTGAGGGATATGGCTCAAAGGATTCTGCACAAAAGAGCCTTTCCTGAATGGCCTTTTGGACATCGTCAACCAGTGCCTCCGCAGCGATGGGATTCTTCAGCCGATTTGCGATATAGTCCACAATCTCATTCAAATCCTCCTCAAACAGCGGGAGAAACCGCAGTTTATAGTGCTTTTCGTTCATGAATACGACTCCTCACTCGGTCAAACACCTGCTCCTCTGTGTAGCGCACATCGTCCAGCGCTGCCGCACGGTCTGCCTCATCCAGTTTGATTTCTACCTCATCGGTCAAAGCCGAGTACTGTTCCAGACTTAAAACCACCATAGAACCGTACCCGTTTTTCGTCAGATAGACCGGTTGCCCCTTTTTTACGGTATCTTCGATTTCCGTAAATCTGTTTCTTAAATCAGAGACTGGGCGAATGTTGATCATAGCACACGACCTTCCTTTCCATAAATCGCTGGTTATTCTGTGGCATTATTTTATCATAATTGTGCCGAAACTGCAATAGGAAATTTCTTGTTATGTTTAGGGTGGCCTCAAGGCCACCCCAGGTATACGCCTGTCATACCGGTTTACACCGGCTCATCATCCTCGTCGTAGGCATCCGGGAAATCGTAGTCCTCACCGTCGTTCTCGTCCACATAGTCCGCGTCCGGGTCAGGTCTGGTCTCCTCCTTCTTCTTGCTCATCACCTGGGTGTAGGCGAAGAAGCCGCCGCCAGCGGCAAGAAGAACCACCAGCAGGACCACCGGCAGGAGATTCACACCGCCGCTTTTCTCCTCCGTTTCCTCCGGCTCTTCATCCTCCAGGGTGGAGGCGTCGGCTTCGCTGGTATCCGCTTCTTCGGTTTCCTCTGTGTCGGTGCCGTAGAGAGATTCCTCGTACTCTGCTACGTCCTCCTCATCCATCAGGGCCAGCAGGTCAGCCTCGTCCACCTGGTTCAGAAAATGGACGGTGCTTTCCCCTTCGTCGTCCTCGTCGATGATGAGGTAGAAATAGTTACCGGATTTGGTGCAAACCGTGATAAACTGCTTGCCGCTGGCGGCGTCCGTGATGTTATCCACCAGTGTAAGATTTCCCTCCGGGGTCAGGCTCAGGGAACTGTCAGCACTGGAATCCGCACCTTGCAGCAGCGATTCATACAGCGCCAGCAGCGCCTCCTCGTCCAGACTGTCCGTTTCCTCATCAGTAGATTCCTCTGCGGCCTGTGTGGTGCTTTCCGCAACCTCCAGATAGTCTCCGCAGACGTAGCCGGTCTGCTCGGAGACTATCACCTGATACCAACCGTCCTCCTCGCCAACGATCTCTACCGTGGTGCCGGGGAGGAGGTGGCCGATGACCTCATCGTCGGTGCTGGCACCGGAGCGCAGGTTCAGGTGGTCACTGACATTGACCGTCCCGGTCAAAGTGGTGGTTTCCTCCCCGGTCTGTTCCCCGCTTTCATTGGTGTCGTCAGTTGTGTCGGTCTCGAAAGCCGTCACTTCCTCGGATTCTTCTTCGGCGACAACGGAAGTGTCCTCGGAGGCCGCGTCCGCATTGACATCGCCCTCCACATAGGCGCAAGCCCCAGTGGTGAACACCCCCACGCAAAGCAGCAGGGCAGTCATAACAGAAATGATTTTAGTTCTCATGTGCTTCCTCCTCACCATAGAGAGATTTTGTAGTTTCCTGCACCGGGGCGGTTTCCGGCATGGTCTCTTTCACCATGCGGAGCAGCTCCGCCAGCCGGTCAGGGGTCAGGTGGTACGAGTGGGTGATGTCGCAGATCTCCAGGTTCTCCTGCTCCCGGTACTTCTGGTCCCACTCCTTGAAACGGCGATCCCATTCGTCCCGTTTCTGGCGGGCTTTCTCCCGTTCTGCGCCCATTTTGTCAAGTTTTGCGCTCATAAAAGCCTCCCTTCTGCATGGCTGTGGGCCATGTGTAAACTGTTGTCATCCCGTCCCCAAATAGAAGTAGGGGTTGAGATAGGTTCCGTTGTAGCTGAGATAAATTTTCAGCGTCCCTGCGCTGCCGACCTTGCCGACCAGTTGGCCGCTGGTGACCTCCTGCCCGACGGACACGCTGATGTTTTTCAGCCCACTCTGCTTGACGGTGTAGCCGCTGTCGTTTTTAATTGTCACCGTCCCGTTCGACACGGATTTGACAACACCATCCATCACGGAGAACACCTTCGTTCCGGTTTTAGCCTCCACCTTGAGGTGATTTGTCGTCGTTACGGTTGTGCCGCTACACTGGTAGCCATACCCGCCGACAATGTCCTCATGCCAGTCGTAGGCCAGCGGCATCTCGAAGAACACCCGGCAGCCCTTTGTCTCCAAATAAATGTCGTACAACGCAGTCTCATCCTCGGTGAGCCCGCGCTCCAAAATACTCGTAAAATCTGTGGCATTCAGCGTAACAGTGCAGACCTTGACCGTTTCCGTGGACCTTACCGTCACTTTTTCGCCATTGCCGCCCGCGTAGTAGGCCGACCAGGTCTTATGGCCGTGGGCCAGCGCTGCCGAATGGCTGGCGTAATAAACGTCGAAATCTACGCCGTATTTTGCCAGCGTCCCGGTGTCCTCCACCGTATAAAGGACGCCGTTCATAATGATTTGCGTCCCGATGGGAACAATGGGATTGCTGGCATCCACGGCCAGCGTGTGGCTGGCGGTAGGAGTTGTGCCGGAGGCGGTCTTTCCGTTCGCCCAGACACCACAGCAAATGGAGCAGGAACAATAGCCGCTGGTGACGACCTCACCAATATACTCCCCGGCGCGGACGGTCTTGGTGGTCGTGCGGGTCTCCGTTTCGGTCTCGATTTCCAAGTCATATTGCAGGGCAAAGATAGCATCCAGTTCCGATTTCACCTGATTGAAGGTAAAATCGCCGTATTTCGCGCACAGGTAGCTGATAAGCGCCGTGGAATCGTGGCCAATCGTCCCCAAATCGTAGTTAAACTCGTCGCAGCTCGAATGGGACTTCTCCACGTTGTTGATTTTCTTTTGAAGCTGGGCCTCCAGTTTGGTGTAATAGGCGTCGGCCTTGGTGATCTCGCTGTCATCCGCAGGCCACGCCGTAGCGGTCACTGTAGTCAAGGTCCCCGTTGCAATAACAGAGCAGGATTGGAGCTGGGCCAGCAACAGGAGCAGCACCATACAGCAAATCAGAACAACTTTCAGCCCGCCGCTGCTCTGTTGCACGAAGCCCTTTACCGTGGCAAGGAGCGATTCGCCCCGTTCCCGAATGGTCTCCACAGTCCCGGCACCTTCCGCCGCACTACGGGAGGCCGCCGCCTTCGCCGCTGCGTACTCCTTCTTGATCTCCTGCTTCTGCCGCCAGCGGGAGAGAGGATTAGACGAAAACTCCGGGTTCTCCGTCTTTTTCTGCTGATAAAGCGCCTCTACGTTGGCTTTGTCCGCCCTGCGTTCCAGTTTCGCCGCCTTGTCGTAGGCTTTCAGCTTTTTGCTGTAACCGGCGTGTTTCACCGCATGGGCTGCGCCCTCCACCGTTTCCTCGCCCTGATGGGCGGCCTGAACGCCCGCGTTCTCGTCCTCGTTTTGGGCGCTGACCTGATGGTGGAGTTGGGCGGACGCAGTGCCGCCCACAGCGTGGGCTGGTCGGAACCGGTTGCCTGGCGGCTTGACCTCGGTGGCGGAGCCGTCGAACCACAGGCGGGAGCGCACCGTTTTCCCCGGTTTTCCATCGGCGGCGTTTCGTGTCCCCGCCCTGCCGGGAGGTGACTTTTTCGCCCCCGGTTTCGGCTTTTTGGCCGGTTCGGAGTTGTCCTTCTTCCCAAACCGCAGCTTTTCAGCCCTGGCCCTTGCCCGGTCCTCATCGGTGCGCAGCCTGGACTTGGCGGCGTCCGCCTTGTCCGCCGCCTGTTCCGCCCGGTCTGCCGCCCGTCTGACCTGCTGGTTTTCCAGCTCCTCCTCGGTAAACCGCAGACGGGGCGACTTATCATGGTTCACCTCTGACTCGGCCAGCGGCGCGTCCCTCTCCTGACTTTCCAACGTCTGCCCGGAAATCTCCGACAGCTTGGTGGTCATGATGCGGTACAGCTCCGTGTCCTGGGGGAACCGGTCAATGAAGGGCAAAATGACATCGCCGTAAAACAGAAGCCCTTCGCCCTCGCCGGACTGAGTGACGTAGGAGAGCTGATAGGGCGAGATGCCGAGCTGGTTGGCGAGTATCTGCCGGTCTCCGCTGGCCTGGTTCAACATGAGGATAAAATCACTGTTTTCAAAGATGTTCTCTACCTCACGGGAGGCCAGCAGATCCTTCACGTTCTGAGTGATCCCAGTGGGGATACCGCCCCATTTTCGGAACCTTTTCCAAATTTCCACGCTGTACGCCGCCGTTTGCTCCTCCCTGAGCAGCAGGTGGAACTCGTCCATATAATACCTGGTAATTTTCCCCTCGCTGCGGTTGGCCGTAACTCTGCCCCAGACCTGATCCTGCACCACCAGCATCCCGATTTTTTTGAGCTGCTTGCCCAGCTCCTTGATGTCGTAGCAGATGAATCGGTTCTGGATGTCCACGTTGGTGCGGTGATTAAAGAGGTTCAGAGAACCTTTCACATAAATTTCGAGGGCAGTCGCCACATGGCGGGCCTCCTTCTCCTCCTGCTCCAGCAGGGCGTTGTACAGGTCCTCCAGCAGCGGCATATTCTCCGGCACCGGGTTCGCAAAATACCGGCGGTAAATCTGATGAACACACCGGTCAATGACCGTTTTTTCCACCGGGAGAAGGCCCTCCTTGCCGCCGACAATGAGTTCACAAAGGGAGAGAATAAAGTCCGATTTCAATGCAATCGGGTTGTCCTCCTCGGAATAGTTGCTGTTGATGTCCATCGGGTTGATATACTGGGTGCTGCTGGGGCTGATTTTGATAACCTGCCCGTCCAGCCGCTGCACCAGTGCCGCATACTCCGCCTCCGGGTCGCAGACGATGATGTCGTCATCCGTGGTCAGGAACGCATTGGCAATTTCCCGCTTGGCAGCGAAGGATTTGCCCGCGCCGGGTGTTCCCAAAATAAGACCGTTGGGGTTTTTCAGCCGTTTCCGGTCCGCCATAATGAGGTTGTTGGAAAGGGCGTTCAGCCCGTAATACAGGCTGTTTTGTTGGAACAGCTCCTGCGTGGTGAAGGGGATCAGGATACCGATGGAACTGGTGGTCATGCCCCGCTGAATCTCAATGAGGTTGTTCGCCAGGGGCAGACAACTCATCAGGCCCTGCTCCTGCTGGTAATCCAGCCGCCGCAGGTTGCAGTTGTGCTTCTGCGCCAGCGAGGAAAGCCGAAAAACATTGGTTTCCAGCTCCTGTTTCGTCCGGCCTGTGCTGAGAACAAGGAAGGTCAAGTTGAACATTCGCTCATTCTGGCTCTGCAATTCTTTCAGCAGCGCTTTGGCGTCCTGTCCGTAGGTGGCGAGGTCGCTGGGAAGAATGTCCATGTCGTATCCGCTGCGAACGGCCTTTTTCTGCTCCTCGATCTTGCTCCTGTCCAGCTCTGTGATGGTGCGCTTCACCGTTTTGATGGCCTTGTTCTGGTCTACCGACTGAATGTGCATCGTCACCACCTGGCTGCTGTCCCCGTCCAGAAATTCTTTCAGCAGCCTGTCGCTGATGTCCGAGGCGGTGATGGACAAAAACGACATGGCCCCATACAGCCGTCCCATCGTGAAAGAACGGGCGTCAAAGGTGAAGGACGTGGGGGCGATGAAGTCCTTGACGGAAAGCCCGGATTCCGTCAGCCACTTCCAGTCGAAGAAGAACTTGTCGTTATCGCCCATGTGAAATAAGCTGTGCATCAGGGATAGGCGCTCTTTTCCGTCCAGCACCCTTGCCGAGACCCCCAGCCGCCGGAAGTTGTTCAAGAGGTCCGTCTCAACGTGCTCCAGCCGGGGCCGGGCCTGCCGCATAGAAGCCGCCTCGATGCCAAAAGTCAGAAACTTGGTCTTGGTCAGACCGTTGTTGCCCTTCTCCAGCTGCGTTTTCAGCATCTGGCTGTACTCTGCACGGACATCATCGAAGCCGTCTTTCTGGTACGGGATACGGATGCTCTTTTCAAAGCTCTCCGCATCGGTGTTCATGTTCATAAAGGACAGCTCAAAGTGGATGGAGCTGTCAAAGAAGTTCAGGAAGGAACACCATTCCTCGAAGATGGCGCTCTGATCTTCCTGCTGGGCAAGCTGATAGTTGATGTCCTGGAACTGGATGGTCTTGGTGTAGTAGTTGCCCCGCACCCGGCAGATGCCGTCCGGGAACATCCGCTCAAAAGGGATGGACTGCTGCGCCGTCTTCGGAGCCCTGCCATCCGACTGGTTCCGTTCGATCACTGCCCGGATCTGCTTCTGCTCTTTAGGCGTCAGATTTGCGGGCAGTTTTACGCTTTCCGGCGTTTTTTTCTTTGCTGACAATCGCATCAACCTCCTTGTAAACGTTGTACTGCCGCATCAGGGCGGCATAATAGCAGTCTGTCTGATAGGGACGGACTTTGGGTCGAATGAATGTTACCTGAATGAAATGGTGTGCGATGACCTCCAACGGCTGACCGTCCTTCTCGTACATGGCGAGTAGGAACAGCGGGAGCATGATAACGATCATGCCAAGCGTGGCGAGGCTGGCATTGCCCAGACTTTTCAGAGCAAAGAACGACGGCACTCCGATGAGTGCCGCCGCCCCGAAGCACACGAGCTGCCGTTTGGTCAGATTGAAAAACACTTTGGATTTCACCCGCGACAGGTCGCGGGGAACGGATACATAAGCGGCCAGAAAATTCTCCTCCCTTCAATTTAGTGGGCATTCAGCACACTTTTAGCGAGACTTCCGGTTTTGAATAAGGTGAACACCAGCAGCACCGTGTAGCCGACCACGCCCCACAGGGACGAGATGATGTCAGTGGACAGCACCGCCGACTGGATCAGCACCGCATAGATTCCCACGCAAATCATGATAAGGAACCCCTGGAACCCCAGCGCGATAAGGGAGCGCAGGTAGTTCTGCCCGATCTGGCTCTGCTCCCGGTTGCCGAAGGTGGCAAAGGGGATGGGCGCAAGGCTGACCGCCAGGTAGATCTCCACCATCCTGCCGTAGACGATAACAAAGATGACAACAGAAAGGGCAAACAGCGTCAGGCGGATGATGAATGTCTGCAAATACAGCCCCAGAAGCGGCCCCAGCTCCATCTCCAGCAGGGTTTCCTCAATCGTGGCGAGGGCGGCGTCGTCAATCGCGGTGCTGGCGTTGATGAGCCTCCCACTGGAGCTGATGACGCTCTGCGCCACGTCGAACACCGCCAACGTGATGTTGAAGCAGTTGGAGATCAGCGTCACAGCCACAAAAGTCTTGAAGATCCACTTGAAAATGAGCCAGGTGTCAAAGTTGGCCAGGTTGTTGTGTTCAATGAGAAGCTGAATCAGCTCGCTGCACACGATGAAGGTCAGAATGATGCCTGCCACCGGCATGATGACCGATTCTGAAATGCTCCGAATCATGGAGAACACCCCCGGCGAGAAGTTCGCCGGGGTCGTCCCCACGTCTGACGCAATCGAGCTGACCTGGGTGTTCACCGAATCGAATAGCCCCGTTAAGTTTTCCATCACAGCGGCTACCAGCATTTCCTTCAGCCACTGTGTGATCTGTTCAAGGATACTATCCGAGGACTACCCTCCCTTCGGACGTGGCCGCAGGCGCGAAGACTGCGCCCGCAGCCATTTTTTCAGCCGAACAAGCCGGAGAGCAGGGGGACGAGGGTGGTGCCGATGAGGGCGACCCCACCGCCGGCCATCAGTTGTGTCATACCCGTTTAGGTGGAAGTGACCTCGAATTTTCCTTGATTTTTCAAGGTTTTTCGGATTTTCCGAAAAATCGGGGTTCATACCTAATTAGGTGTAACATCAGCAAATGGCAGGCGGCGGTGTGCTTTTTCGGCACCACTCCAGTCCTTCTACTCTCCGGCCTGTTCGTGTGCGTCTTATTCAGTTGTAGGTTCGGAGCCGCCCATCGGCTCTGGTAAAGGTTTGAGATTGAAATAAATTTCTGCGGTGATATTCCGGGTTCCGTCCTCGTCAATGTCCTCGTGAACGGTAATCTCCCGGATGAGTTTTTGCAGGGTCTCGGCGTCAAGCTCCTGAATGTCGGCGTACTCCCGGATCATGTCCAGCCATTGCTGGTTGTCACGGGTCAGCTTGTTCTGGTCGGACAGCAGTTCCTTGTTGTGCTTTACCCGGTCGGTCACTTCCACCTGTTCATCCTGGGCTTTCTTCATCATCAAGTTGAAGTTGGCCTCGGAGATGCGCCCGGCGATCATGTCCTCATAGAGTTTCACAACCATTCTGTCCAGCACGGCAAGCCGTTCGGTATCCTTGGCAACCTGTCGGGAGATGGCCTGTAGCTGGCCTTCCTGCTCAGACCGGAAGGATTCGCTCAACTGGTCGAGCACTTCCTCATCGTCAGCCAGGGCAGCGGCGGCGCACTCCTGAATTTTGGAAAGAACCATGTCATAGAGAACATCGTACTCGATTCGGTGCTGGGTGCAGTGGTGCTTACCGTATCGGTTGTAGGTCACGCAGGCGTAAATGTCCTTTGGCTGCTTGGCGTTGGTCTTGCGGATGGTCAATGCCTTGCCGCACTCGCCGCATTTGATAAGACCGGCGAACAGGCTGAAATTGCCGTCATCCCTTGGCCGCTGTCTGGCTTTGAGCTTCTTCTGGACGATCTCGAATTCCTCGGCGGTGACAATGGCCTCATGGGTTCCCTCAACGATGATCCAGTCCTCCGGCTTCTTCTCACCAATCGTCCCGATCTTGAAGCGGTAGTTCTTCTTCTGGGATGCCATACAGCCCATATAAACCGGATTGATCAGCATATCCTTCAGGACTGAATCATCCCAGAGATACCTTCCGTTATCCGGGTCAGCCAGCTCCCATTTGGTGAAGTGGTTTCGGATGCCTCGCTGCCGGTTCCACCATGTGGGGCAGGGTATCTTGTCCATCTCCAACTTACGACGGATATAATTGGGGCCTCGCCCTTCCAGTGCATAATCGAAAATCTGTCGGACAATGGGCGCTGTCTCCTCGTCAATGAGCAGGCGGTTCTTGCACTCCGGGTCTTTGACGTACCCGAAGGGAGCCACACAGCCGGTGAAGTCGCCCCTTGTTGCTTTGAGGTAATAAGAGGCGTGTACCTTCTTGGAGATGTCCCTGGAATAAAATTCGTTGAGGATATTTTTGAATGGCGCTATATCGTTGTTGTCCAGCATGGTATCAATGCCATCGTTCAAAGCGATATAGCGAACGCCGTGTCGGGGAAAGAAGTCCTCGATCATCTTGCCGGTTTCCAGATAATTACGGCCCAGGCGACTAAGATCCTTCGTGATAATCAGGTTAATCATCCCGGCCTCGGCTGCTTTCAACATTCTCTGAAAGTCAGGGCGATCCATGTTCAGACCCGTGAACCCGTCGTCCTGATATACTGCTATGACCTCCCATCCCTGCTTTTCGCAGTAGTCTTGAAGCAGACTGCGCTGATTGGCAATGCTGGCGCTCTCGCCTTGCTGGTCGTCGTCTTTGGAGAGGCGGCAGTAGATCGCCGCCCTGACGGTGCCGGTGGGAAGGGCGCTCGCCTTGCTCTGTTCTGGTTCGTTCCACATATCCGTTACCCGCATAATCCAGACGCAAGGTTTTGGGTCGTTGGAACCTTGTCTGTAGTATAGCACGGTAATTCTGATTTAGCAAGCATTTCTTGCGAAATAGCTATTCTAATTTTTCGGGCAATCAGAGAAATAAACGCCTGAGTTGCATCCATGTCCCCGTCAAAGACGGCGACCGCTGTGTAATTCGTTTTTGCCAAAAGCATACCTCCATTCCTGAACGTGAAAAACCCGGTATGGAAGGCTGCCATACCGGGGTGATCCCTGCGTTTCTTTTCGTTGTGTGACGCTGTGACGCTTGTGACGCTATTGATACACCCCCATGCGTCACAGAAACAGCGTCACGGCACCGATCTGCTGTGTAACCTGGTCAAAAAATAAGATTTTGTGAATTCTGCGTCTTTTGAGTTGATTTTGCATTGCAAACGCTGTATAATACAGGTGCAATGGAATGTGAAAGGAGCTGATTTTCATGGCTAATTCGACAAACTTCAGTGTCCGCATGGACAGTGACATCAAGAAGCAGTGCGAAGCCCTGTATGGGGAGTTGGGCATGAACCTGACTACTGCGATCAATGTCTTTCTGCGCCAGTCCCTCCGTGTCGGTGGGTTCCCGTTCGATGTGCGGCTCGATCAGCCCAACAAGGAGACGATTTCCGCCATGCTGGAAGCAGAGCGTATCGCACATGACCCCTCTGTAAAAGGGTATACCGACCTGGATGAGATGTTTGCGGAGCTGAAAAAATGAGGAAAACCAAATATACTGTCAAACTTACTACTCAGTTCAAAAAGGACTATAAGCGTGCCGTCAAGCGAGGGCTGAAAATTGAGCTGTTAGAGGATGTTGTGGCCTGCCTTGCCCTGGGCGAAACGCTTCCAGAAAAGAACAAAGACCACGAACTGACCGGCGACTGGGTGGGTCACCGGGAATGTCACATCCTGCCGGACTGGCTGCTTATCTATCGCATTGATGGTGATGTGCTGGTGCTGACGCTGGCCCGCACCGGGTCACACAGCGACCTGTTCGGTAAATGACATCAGGCCAACTGCCGCAGGTTTTATCCTGCTTGGCGGTTGGCCTGACTTTTTGTGACGCTGTGACGCTTGTGACGCTATTGATACACCCCCATGCGTCACACGGATAGCGTCACGAAGGAGAAGCGCCGCCCTTTTCCTGTCTGATCGCATCAATATCAACCACTTCTTTCATATTTCTCAGCGTAAAGGTGCGCTTGTCCCGGCTCCGTTCATTCTGGGTGTAGCTGATGCCGAACTTGTTGTAGAGGTCTGACACTCCGGTGTTCATCTTCCTGGTCAGGACATGGGGCTTGAGGTCGGCACAGTCAAGCAATTCCACCAGCTCCGTTGCGTTGCCTGTCCATTCACTTTTATCCACCATAAAACCGGCAATGGAATAGAGCAGGGGATCGGCCCTCCTCGGAAAGATGGTCTTTTCCACATTGCTCAACTGCCAGAAGCAATGCTCCCGGTCAAACTCCAATGTCAGCTCCTGATCCTCCTGATCTCTGCCGACGATCTGCATGACAGCGGTGTTCTCAATCCGCTTCTTCTTTTGCAGGACAATGGCTCCGTCGGCAGCACCCAACAGGCCGGTCGTGCCGGAAATCGTCTCAAAGGAGTCACTGGCTTCCATCTTTCGGGTGTGATGGACGATAAGCAGACAGATATTATGCTTGTCCGTAAATTCCTTCATGGCAGCGATATTCTTGTAGTCCATCGCATAGCTATAGGTTTCCGTCCCGATCTCCCTGACCCTCTGCAACGTATCCACGATCACAAGGCTTGTGTCCGGGTGCCGTTGCATAAAGCGCTCCATCTGCTCGGTCAATCCTTCCTCCAGCGTCCTTGATTGTGTGGTCAATATCAGGTGATCGGTGGCTTCCACGCCGAACATCTGCATCAACCGGCTTTGTAGTCGGGCGTAATCATCCTCCAGGGCGAGATAGAGGACGGTGCCTTGCCGGACAGGATAATTCCATAAAGGGATGCCCATCGCCACATGATAGGCGAGCTGCATCATAAAGAAGGACTTGCCGATTTTCGGAGAACCGGCAAAGAGATAGGTGCCGCTGTAAATCAGCCCGTCAACAAGCGGTGTCCTTGGCGGAAATGTGGTGTCATACAGCTCAGACATCGTGACTGTGTGCAGATCGACGCTGGGGTCGAAGCGGGGCGGTGAGGTGCTCAATTCCTCCATCTCTTTCATTGCCTGCATCACGGCCTCCTGTTCTGCCTGTGGTAAACTTCCAAACTCGTTTTTCATGTGGGATCACATCCTTTCTGTATTCGCCGGTTTGTAGGCGTTACCATTTTGGTCACGCCTATCCAATGCAGTTTCACTCATAAGGGCGAGCCGCCAGTCTCTATGATCGTGATATAGTTTTTGGGCTTCTGCATAATCTCAATGAGTTGGGTGCGGTACTGCGGGTCATCGAGCAGCTTGGGGAATTCGTGAAAACAGCGGTTACAGCTGCTCATCATGGTGTCCACCAGAGCGGAGACAGAAACCAGCATACTTTCCTCCGTCACCTTCCTGGCAGTCTGGAAACTTTCACCGATCTCCCTCATGCGTTTTAGTTCTTCCTTGCTCATGCGGAGACGCCTGACCTTTTCCGGGCGTTCCTCCGGTTCAGCGTCAGCGACTTCCGAGACATCCTTTGCGGTGGGTGCAATCCTGCCGGATAAAATCTCCTGACGAATGCCAGGGACAACCTCATCGGCTGCGTCAACACCATTCGCATACCGCCCGGCATTATACACATACTTTTTTCTGACGTGATTTTCTTCAGCGACTTTCTTCCACGTCGGGTTTGATTTTGGTAAATCCCCCTTGGGGGGACTTGCCACTTCGGTGAACTGATTGCCCCGGAAACCGTCTGCGGCACCGTGCGAAGCCTTTTCGGAATTGTACTGCTTTCCAATCAGGTACTTCTTCTGCGCCTCCGTCAGATTGCGTCGCCCCAACTGATTGCGGCAAATCCACGCCAGAACAGCATAGCGGTCAGAAAACTCCATCTCCGTTGTCTGGTATGGAATTTCCGGATGCTCCTGCAAGATGCGGTAACGGTTATGGCCGTCTACGATAAACCCGTGCCAGGTAATAATGGGGCAGATGACCACACCGTCCGAGAGAATATTTTCCTCCAACTGCCTGAACTCCTCCTCTGTTAGCAGCGGCATATGGCTGGAAAACTCATCATCAATCTGTAATGGCCTGCAATCCTGTTCACTGCTGTTGTGGGGACCGCGATTTCCCAAAATGGCGTCCCCATGCTGATACTGCTTCAAATCTCTATCCATGTCAAAACTCCTTTCCCGGATATGTTCAAGGGAGCCGATACGCAGGAAAGACATTCCTGATACCGGCTCCGAAAGATCATAGAACCGATTTCTCATATTTGTCCTCGACACCCCTGAGAAGCGGGAAATCATCAGGCGGCGATTTGCGGAACCGCTCCATAGGCGTCTAACCTCCCCGCCTTCTTCATGGCCGGGCTGCGAATTACAGAAGTATCATTATCCCTGTGTGATGTCGTCGCTGTGCCGGTTGCAGTCCGGCATTTCAGGGCTGGTATTGATCGCTCGCCTCCGGGCAAATGCCGGAAGGTCATGGCGTACCGCCCATGTAGCTTGTCACACGGTAACGTACCTGATGAATGAATATGAAATTGTCAAGGTTCCCGTTAGCCGGTCTGTCCGGCTTTGATTAGATTGTAATGAATGTGCCGCCGGGTTTTTATGGCCTTGCTGGCCGGATTGCCCGCTTTGTTGGCCGGGTTGGCGGCATAAAATCGTCTTGATCACCCCTCATCGTGGTTCCTGGCAACCATTTCATTTCGGCTGTAATTAAATTGTAGCTGAGCTTCCGCCAAAGTGTGAGGGCCTTGCTGGCCCGGTTACCGGACCTTGTAGGCCCGGTTGGTGGCATATCAGGGTTCTTTCCAGCCGATATTCCCTGGGCGTGATTAAATTGTAGTGAGTGGGTCGCCGGATTTTTATAGCCACGCAGGCTGGATTGCTTGACCTCGCAGGCTGGGTCTATAGAAATTGTAGTTGAGGTGCTGCCAGATTTTTATGGCCTCACAGGCCGGATTGTCCGACCTCGTAGGCCGGGTTTGCGGCATAAAACCATCTTGAACACCCCTCATCGTGATTCTCGGCAACCGTTTCATCCTGACTGTGATTAAAGTGTAGCTGAGATGAATCGCCTTTAAGAGAAACTGTCACGACCAAAAGGGTCGTCTTACGCCCACTTTTACGAAGAGCGGCGCAACTCAGACAGTGCATAAAAGCGATCTCAGACGCCATCACCAGGGTTTCCGGCCAACCGTTTTCCCGTCTGTAGATAAATTGTAGTAGTGATGCCGCCGGATTTTAATGGCGCAGTAGGATGAGTTACCGGTCTTGTTTTGACGGGTTGGCTGCACAGAGGGCAGGCTGATCAGCTCCTGCTCGGCTGGCGGTAAACTCTCGAATTCGTTTTTCAAGTCTGGTCACGTCCTTTCCGTGGAGCCTGATAAACGCTGCCTTGTCCTCGACGCTCCCAGTCAGGAACACATCGTCCAGCAGATACTCCACATAATTTTTTCTCTGTAGGGCTTCAACAAAAAGCGGGTGCCATTCCTCATCCGGCGTCCTCGGTGCAAAGTCTGTCTGCCATTTCTCAAGCAGTCGAAGATAATCGCAGAGGACACGGTAGCAGTAGCTTTCTGTTTTCCTGAATTGCAGTTCCGCAGATATTTTCGGTTTCGGTTTTGGCCTGGGCGGGTCGTGTGTCCGTTCCTCGTAAGGAATACCGAAGTCAACGGCCAGCTTGACAGCGGCGCCCTTGCTGTTCATGTCGAACAGATTTGCCGTGAAGTCAATGACATCCCCATCGGCCTGACAGCCAAAACAATGAAAGCGCCGGTCAACCTTCATGCTGGGCGTTCTGTCATCGTGGAACGGGCAGACGCACATTCCGTTTCGGTTCACCCGTATTCCATAAGCCTCCGCAGCCTGCCGGGTGGTCACAGACTGCTTGACTGCTTCAAATACATTCATACCTGTAAACGCCTCCTTTCCCGGTATGTACATCGGCATTTGGGCAACAAAAAGGCACCTGACTTTCATCAGATGCCATATCTGGAGAAGTGGGAGCCTCATATGGAACTATTTGCACCGTTGCTATATAATATTGGGGGAGATTTTTCGATTTTCTTTGTTTCCTGCGCAATGAATGGCGAATTTTTTCGTGTATATAGATGAAAGGCCTTTACACAGCAGGAAAGGGGAGCGCAATGAAAGACTATGAGATAATCAATCTGTATTGGGAACGGAAAGAGGCTGCCATTACTGCAAGTGCAGATAAATACGGTGACTATTGTCATTCCATTTCCTATAATATCCTACATAATGTCGAGGACGCAGAAGAATGTGTAAATGACACTTGGTTAGGCGCATGGAAGTCTATGCCGCCCCATCGTCCAGAACGCCTATCGACCTTTTTGGGGCGAATTACCCGCAATCTTTCTCTCGACCGTTTCAAGAAATATACCGCAGAGAAACGCGGGCTTGGACAAACGACGCTTGCATTATCCGAACTGGAGGATTGTATTCCGGATAAATCAAGTGTTGAGGAAATTGTTGATGAGCAGATTCTAGTACAAAAACTCAACGATTTTCTGTATGCGCAGCCAGAACAGAAGCGTAATATCTTCATTCGGCGTTATTGGTATCTCTATCCAATTAAAGACATTGCGGCAGCCTATAATATAAGCGAAAGCAAAGTTACATCGCTTCTTTTCCGTATGCGAAATGATTTGAAAACACATCTTCAAAAGGAGGGCATCTATTTATGAAAACCGAAAAGCTGTTAGGGGCAATCGGAAAAATTGACGATAACCTTATCTACGGTGCCGTTAATGATACACCCAAAAAGAAACGACCCGCTTGGATGAAGTGGGGAGCGATTGCAGCCTGCCTGTGCCTCATGGTGTGTATCTTTGCAATTCCCCGGTTTATCACGCAAAGTGATCCAACTGGCACAAGTACAACCGGCGCAAGTGCTGATGTAGGGCAGACACAAATCCTGCATGAGGCTGAGGAACTATACGTTGAGATTGTCGAATGGAAGATAAACGGCTTTAAAGCTGTCGTAGTCGATACCGGTAATAACAGCATTTTTCCGCTGGGAGGCGAATTGTCAGTTGAATTTGATTATGACACAAAAATTATTTTACCCGATGGAACGACTTATGAGTTCAACCCGGATGAGCCTGATACAGAATCCATTGATTGGGAAACCGGTACAGTTGTCAAAGTTGAATTTACCGAATACGATGAATATTTAGAGGGTAATCACTTCTACAATCGGCTGCTTGCAATCAGCGTTGAAGTAGCAGCCTCTGAGTGATACAGGGAACCTCAATGCTGCGGGGCAAGGCGAGAATAACCAACTTCTAAATTTACAGGAGAAGTGCAGGGCGAATGTACCGTCCCTGCACTTCTCCATCCTCCCTACAGTCAGTTATCGCTCGGCGGTATTCACCCTCCGTTTCTCCTGCGTTTGCGCTTCCGGCTGGATGACACGGTTCACGCAATACTGAATATGGGACATCTGCCGTTGCTCGTCTCTCAAGGGCTTAAACTCCGCATATTCCGCAGCTCGCTCGTCCTGAAGCAAAGCAAGCTCTTTTCTCCATGCGTCAACGGTTTCCTGAGAAAACTCCGGCGGCATTCCTGCCTCCTTCATGATCCGTCTGGCACGATAAAAGAGCTTGAGTTCACTTTCGTGTTCGGCCTGGTATTTGGCCTTCGTCTTTTTGTAGTTGTACTTTCTCTTTCCCATCTCCTGAAACACTGGGAGATTTGCCTTGTAGACAGAAACCTGTTCAAGTGCTTCTTTCAGCGTTTTTATCCTGGCATTTTTCGCTTTCATGGAATCGTTCAGACCATCCACCTTTGTCTGAAGCGCAGTCAGTCTTTCCTCCAACTGATCCAGCGTGGAGATGTCATTCTCTCGGAGAAAGGCCACCGCATCGGCAACGTCCTGTAAGGTGGTGAGGTTGGCTTTCCTCCGTCCATACTTGGAGAACTTCTCCGCACCGGCACGCTGCACCTCCATATACTCCATCAGGATTTGTACCAGGTTCGGCTGCTCTGGTTCACTCAGCTTTTCCTCGGCGGTCTTAATCCAGGTCAGCAGACCGGCGATCTTTTCTCGGAGAGATTTCAGCAGCGCATTGGTCGCTTTCACCCAGCGATTGTAATCGCCTTTCTCTGTCGGGATGCCCCGGTTCTCCATCGCCCGGACTGCCGGGCCTTCATGCACCTGGGCCAGCAGCTCCACGCCCTGCCGTTCATAGGAGCGCCAGTCAATGCGGATGTCTAACCCCTTCTCTGCAAATTTCGCATTACAGAGGTCGCACCAGTTTTTTCGCCATTCCTCCAAAACCTCCGGCGATCCCCAGTCCGTTGTCGGGACGGCGGTGAACTTCCAGCGTTTGTATTTCTCATCCCAGACACGATCGCCGTTCTTGTCCAGCACAGGAACCTTTTTCTGCTTGTTGGCCCATGTCCCATCAGGATTGATCGGACGGATAGGAGCCATGATGTGAATGTGCGGATTGGGAATGCCGCCCGGCTCTTTGTCCGGCTCGTGGATGGCGTAGTCCAGCGTCATACCTCTGGACAGAAAATTTTCCTCCATGAACCGCCTTGCAAGGGCGATATTTTCTTCCAGAGTAAACTCGTTCTGAAAGGCAAAGTCGAAGGAGTAGGCAAGCTGGGCGTCCGGCCTTTTCTCCGCTTTCTCCACGGCGTTCCAGAGCGTTTCCCGGTCTGCGTACTCCCTCGGTGCCCGGGGAGAGAGTAGTATCTCCGACAGGATCACGCCGCCCTTTCTGGTGTAGTCGCTGTACTCGTCGTATCGCTCGCTGTGCAGCTTCTCCCCGGCACGATAAGCAGCGGAAGCGATCACGCTGCTCCCTTCGCTGCGTTTGACTTGCGTCACATGAAAATGGTATAAAGCCAGATCAATCACCTTCTTTCCTGTGGCTCTCCACACTCTGCTGAATCCGCAGACGCACGTCCGGAATGTCCAGCAGGCTCTCAACAAACAGATAGATTTCCTCATCCGTCAGAACGGACAGCTCCTTGTGGTGGCACTCAAAAGCGGCCCCGTACTGGATCAGGTGGTGGGTGCGTTTCCGGTCTTTGGCGCTGCGCTGATACTTCACTCGTTGCTCGGCTCGTTCCTCTCGGTGTTTCCATACTTCGGCCTGTTGCCTGGCGTGGTCACGCTCGGCTCTCAGGTCATCCAACTCTTTTGACATGAATATCAATCCTCCCTTCAGGCATTAAAAAAAGGGTTCTATGTCAAGAGTTGGGGTA